>NZ_BBCC01000012.1 GCF_001311845.1 Desulfosarcina cetonica JCM 12296
CGCGGCCCGGGACACCGGCTCGCCGGCCAGTTGCTCGGGAGCCGCGTAGGCCGGCGTGCAGCCAGCACCGTCCACCAGCACGGTGCGATCGCCGCCGATCACCATCTCTTGCCCACTGTCTGAGGCCCCCTTGGCGGCGGTCAGACCGAAATCGGTGACCTTGACCCGACCATCCGTGGTCAGCATGACATTGGCCGGCTTGACATCCTTGTGCACCAGATTCCGCCCATGGGCGTAGGCCAGGCCCCAGGCGAACTGAATGGCGATGTCCAGCTTGGTCCCCAGCGCGTCCACCCGGCCCGCTTGAATCATCTCCTGAAGACTGCCGCCGTCCACGAATTCGGCAAAGGCCCGCGGAACGCCGCCCAGGCTGCGCACATAGTAGCAGGAGACGATGTGCGGATGCAGTCCCAGCTCGGACCAGGTCTCGGCCTCGCCGGTAAAAATTTCAGCACCGTGGGCCTCGAGGGCCTCGGGGTTGGGCGTCTTGACCGCCAGATCCATGTCCCAGCCCAGGTGGCGCACCTTGTACACCGTCCCGAAGGCACCCTGGCCAAGCACCGCGTCGACCCGGTAGGTATCCAGGATAAGGTCGCCCGGCCGCCAGACCAGTGGCACGGTCGCTTCCCCAGCGGCTTCCGCCGGTTCTGGAGAGACCGCATGCAAGCGCGTCGCCTCGGGATCGTTTTCTTCGATCGAAGGTGATTTGGGTTCCGGCGCAGCGGCCGGTTGCAAACCCGCCAAACGCGTCGCCTCCGGATCAGACACCTTTAGCGGGGTCGCCGAGGAAAGCTGTGTTGCTTCCGTTGGGGGGGCTGATGGCGCCAGCCGCGTGGATTCCGGATCCGCCGTGTCCTGGACCGGCTGCACGCCCGGCCCCAAGGCGATAAGCCGGCATGGGATATCCACCACAAAGGTTGTCCGGCACGCCGGGCAGCGGCCCTGGCGCCCCCGGTACGAGGCCGAGACCGCCTTTATTTTTTGTCCGCACCCGGGACAGTTGATGGGAATCGGTTCTTCAGCCTTCATTGGTTCTCCATTTTTTCAATTTCTACAACAATAACGGTAATATTGTCTCGGCCACCGGCCTCCAGCGCGGCGTTTAGAAGCGTTTTGCAAATATTTTTCGGTTTCTGCCGCAAGGAGAGAATCCCCGTAATTTTCTCGTCATCGATCATGCCGTGCAAGCCGTCGGAGCAAAACAAGAGAATATCGGCGGGATTAAGTGCGATGGCGGAGATATGGGGAAGCGGCTCCTGATCCATTCCCACCGCCTGGGTCAGCCGCCCCGCCGCCGGGTGCCCGATCAGTTGATTGGCGGCAATCTCTCCCAGATCCAAAAGCATCTGCACCACGGTGTGATCCTTCGTCAGGCGTTGCAGGATGCCGTCCCGAAGCCGGTAGCAACGGCTGTCACCCATGTGCCCGAGGACGAGCATGCCATCGGCGAGCAATCCGCAAATCGCCGTGGCGGCCATCCCTGCGGCACCCGGCATCTGGCGGGTCTGGGCGAGAACTTGATAGCTCAATGCCGCCAGGGATTCTTCCATGGCCCTCTTTTGGGCAATGACGTCCGTATCCCGACTGATCCGTGGATCCAGCAGCAGAGGAAGGGTTTCCACAACAATGCGCGACGCAATCTCGCCGGCGGCGTGTCCGCCGACGCCGTCACTGACGACGAAAAGCATGTGGCCTGATGTCAGCGAGCAAACCTGCCAGGCATCCTCGTTGTGTTCCCGAAGGTGTCCGGGATCGGTGAGGCCGGCATATCGCATCATAGGGCGCCTTGAACTTCCCGCTGAAAGTCCGCGATGCAAGAAAAACCGATGGTTGGCTTGTCCACCAGGGCCCGATCGATGACCGCCGCCAGTTTTGGCGGGATGGCTGGATTGCGCTGGCGGATCGGCACTGGATCGCTTTGCAGGATCGCCAGCCAGATATCCTTGCCGGGAGGAAAATTCCGGGGGAAGGCACCGGTGAGAACATTGTAAAAAGTCGCCGCAATGGCCCAGACGTCCACCTCGGGCCGGGTGTTGAGATAATCAATCACCTGCTGGCGGGGCATGAAGGGCGGCGAACCGGCAATCTGGCCGGTCATGGTGAGGCCCGAAAGCCCGGCCTGATCGAACGCCTTGGCCAGGCCGAGGTCGGCGATCTTGACGGTCGGCTTGCCGTTCACGGTGTGCAGAAAGAGGTTGGCGGGCTTCAAGTCCCGATGCACCAATCCCGTTCCGCGCCCATATCGACCATCGGCCAGTTTGACATTGGGAATCGGCGCCGTGTGCAGGTATTTCAGCCCTTCCAGGGCTTGAAGCATCAGGTCGACACCTTCATCGAGGGCGAGCCGGCCGCCTTTTTTTTTGGAGAAGATCCTGCAGGGAGCCGGCATTGCAGACCTCCATGGTCAGATAGAAAACATTGTCGGCAAATCCGGATTCGAACGATTGCACGATATGCGGGTGACGCAGGGCCTTGGCATTGTCCATCTCCCGGCAAAAACGCGCCACGGCGTCCTTGTTCGCCGCCATTTGGGGAAGCATGACCTTGAGCGCCACCTGTTTGCCCGTGGCTTCCTGCTGGGCCAGGTACACGGCGCCCATGCCCCCCGGCCGAGGGTTTTAAGGATTTTATAGCCCTTGATGTTTTGGACATCGGGTGCTCCCAAGCGGGCCTTTTCAAGAATTTGCGCCACAAGGGCCATGATGTCCGGCGCGCCTGCCCGCCCCGGGATGGGCCCGGCCGCTTTTACCGTTGCGGGTTTGGGCGCGGCCGCACCCCCCTTTTTTGGGTAGGCCGGTTTTCGTTTGGCCGCCTCAGCCCGTTCCTTTTTTTGTTTTTCAGCGGCCAAACGACGGTTGCGTTCAGCAATTTCCTTGACCCGGCAGGCGCCACAGACATACGGGTTGTCCGCGGTGCAACATTGAGATCTCTCTTTCTCTGGTATTTCCTTGCCGCAACGCCGGCAAACCTCAGGGGCGTCGATAGCCACGGAAAATTGGATGTTGGCCATCCGGATGGTGTCGCCGTTGGCAAGATCACATTGCGGCGATACGGCTTTGGGATCTCCCGCCGCCTGTGAGGGGCCGCGGCTGCCAATGCGTTTGCCGTTGAGATAGGTTCCGTTGAGACTGCCAAAATCGCGAATCCGCGCCAGAGGCGGACATATTTCGATCATGCAGTGATGGCGGGAAATTTCCATGCTTTCCTCGGACTTGGGAATCGTGATGAGGCATTCATGGGAACGCCCAACCAAAAAAGTGGTTCGGGTTTGAAAGGAATAGATTTTGCCCTTCAATGGGCCCTCGATGCAGGTAAACGTGACGATGGCCGGCATGCTATGCTCCGCTATTGGGTTGTATCATCAGGGAACGTGCCTTGCCTTAAGGCAAGGTTTGATGGATTATATCGTGTTGATTGATAGATAGTATTCGGTTGATAAGGGCAAAACCTGAGTCAATGGGGCACTGATTTGTGAACGCTGATTTGGATACGACGGGGCGTTTCACTGATCCGGCCATATCGAAAAGGCAGTTCGACACGGATCAACGAGAGAGGAATATACCGTTATTGTTGTGTTTTTCGGAGACTCAAACAAAAAGAGGGAGTGAAGGCTCCCTCGGTGGGTTAAAACGACATTCTTCCTTCCCCCAATCTTACACGCCTTGATAGAGGAAGAACGCGCACATGTATATAAGCGCCAATTTGTCGCTTATCATGATCCACATGCGGTTTACATGTACTTGTCCTTGAGCGTCTTCAGACGAGTGAGATAACGCTCCCGGTAGGCAAGATCCTTCTGGTTGGCAATGTCGTAAAAAAGGTAGTCGATATAAGGTCTCAGATCAATACCGTACGGGTTGAATTTCTCGTCGTTGGCCCGGTCGACGATCAGGATTGCATAGTAGTTGATCAGCATGCGCGTTTTGGATTCCCGGCGCAGCAGATAACTGCGTCCGCCCAGCGTGTTGAGAAAATACCCGGCATAGTCGTACAGCCGCTCAATGGACAAAGGCGCCGCATCGCCGGGCAGGGGCTTGCCGCATTCGACCCCATGGGCATAGAAAACCGACAACGCGGCTTCGATGACCCGCCGCTCCGAGACCAGCACATCCTTGGCCAGGAGCAGGCGCTCCTTACCAAGGACACGGTAAAAATGGGTCACGTTCTTCACCAGGCGGAACATCTCGGTCATCTCGCCGACATTGACCGGCGGATCGGCCATCAGAAGGGATACGCACGTATGGAAGAAACCGGCGCTGCCACCGTCGAGGTTATGCGAAGCCAAATAGGGTCGGCTGTCCAGGTAGGTGAAAAACGCCTTCACCTGGCCATCGATGCTGGCGCAGTCGACAGGCTGGCCGACATTCGCCAACCCGGGCGTCGCCGTGCCGAAGACCGCCGGTAAATTCTCGTCCCCCGGTCGCGCCGTTTGGCGCTCGGCTTCGATCTGGGCCCGCAATTGGGCCAGCTCGCTTTCTAACTGATGGACCACTTCAAGGCATTCGGCCTCGGCTTTTTGCTGACCCAGGGCCATCTGGTCCTGATGCCAGCGGTTGAATTTCATGTAGCCGAACATCCCGGCCGCAACCAGGATAGCAGCAATCACGACCGTCACCAGAATCTTTTTGATCACCTTCATCTCATCCATCTCCTTGATCGTAACGAGGGGGGGAAACGATGACCGACAGCATCTGACGAAAGCGGCAGGCGGATTGACCGTCCAGAACTGCCACGGCGCCTGAAAGGCCGTCTGCGCTTCACCGAGACGCGCCATGAATCGCTCCGGTTGGATCCGCGCCAGATCGGCAGCGCGCATCACCGCCACCAAATGCCGACCACCGACGGCCCGGCGCCCCACATGGGTCAGCAGCATGCTCAGGGTCATGAGTGCATGCAGGCGGTCAGCATCCATCGCCACCGCCGTACTGATGTCGCGGCATAAGAACTCATAGCAAACCGGGGGACGTCCGGCAAGCAGCTGACAGCCGCTGGCCGACAGCCAGCCCTGCACCGGGTCGAAGGTCGCCGCCGGTGAAAACAGCGCCGCAACACGCGACAAGAAGGGGCTCTGCCGGGTCTCCTCACAAAAATCGACCCGGCAACAAATGCGGCGACAATGGGAGCAGAAAGGCCGGCACCACTTTTCGGTGACCTGCCGCACCGCTTGCTCAAACCGTCCGTATCCCTCGACCAGCACGTTCAGATCCGCCATCAAGTATCCTTATGCATGTCGGCTGGCCAATTGTTTCAGCCGCGTGAGCACCTCCCAGGAGAAGCGTTCGCTCTGGCAGGGAAAAATCGCGTTGTTGGTGAAAATCGGATCCGCCGCCAGGTCATAGCGCGAGGCGGCCACGGCCGCCGGCCACATGGCCGTGTGGGGGATGGGAGTGTAATGGGCGATCACCGGTGTCACGCCGGCGGCCTTGACCACGGCGATGGAGGTCTCGACGGCGGCGATATCCTGGTCCGGCAGACCGGCCAGCAGGTAGGCGCCCACCTGGTCGGCGGGGAAGCCGGCCGCCCGCAGATAGCCCACGGCCCGCAGGAATTCCGCTTCGGTCACCTTGCGGTCCATGGCCTGGCGCCCTTCAAAAGCGGTGGTCTCCAGCCCCAAACGGATCGTGTGAAAGCCCGCGCGCCGCATCAATTCGGCCACCGGCCGGGTGATGTTGCGGATATGCAGGGCATTGGGCGTATGAAAACGCACCGTGATACCCGCCGCCAGCACCCCGTCCAGGATCGGGACAATATGATTTTCGGCATCCACCAGCAGGGCATCGTCGTAAAAGGCGAAATCCGTCACGCCATGGGATCGGTGCCAATGGATGATCTCGTCCACCACCGCAGCCGGGCTGCGGCGCAAACAGTTAGGCTGCAAATGGTGGGAAGCGCAGTAGGCGCACTGGAACGGGCAGCCGCGGGATGTCAAAAGGGGGACGTGGGCCAGGTGGTGGGCCAAATCCAGGGCGGGTCGTGGCAGCGTATCCAGATCCGCCGGGTCATGATGGGGCGTGGGCGACCAACCGGTCAATCGGGCCGCCAGCGGCAAAATGGCCCCCTCCCCCGGTCCGCTGAGCACATGATCGGCACCGCAATGCCGCTCGGCATGCTCGCTGCACAAGGTGGCGTAAATGCCGCCCAAGACCAGGGGTACATGGGGAAGGACCGTCTTGATCGCCTGGATGGTTTCGCGTACCCCCGGATACCAATACGTCATCAGGGAGGTGACCAGCACCAGATCCGGCGTGGGCATGGTGGTCAGGTCGTGCCGCAACCATTCAGGGGAAATGCCGTAACGGCAGTAGTTGCGGGGGATATCCGCCAAACCCGCCGGTTTGGGGATGATCGTCTTCAAATAGGGACCGCGACCGCAACGCTGGCCGGGAATGGGTGGTTTTGTTTGCAGGGGGTGGAATCGATCCAGGCAGTCGATGAATGAAACCCGCGCCCCGTGATCGCGCAGGATCCCCCCCAGGGTGAACAACCCCAGCGGCGCGGCCCAAAAATCGTAGGCGGCGAAGTCATGAATCCAGGGATTGACCAGGAGGATGTGGGGGACGCTGGATCGAGGCATCGGCGGGTTGGCGACGGCAGGTCCGAGGTCAGATCGCATCCGGGAAATAGGTCATCGAAATCTTTTTCAGCTCACGCTTGCTGAACAGGAGCTGATACGTCTCGACACCGGCCTTTTTGGCCATGATTCGGGCCGTGGCGCGGCAGTCCGCCTCGCTCTTGCCGTGGATCATGGTGTAGAGGTTGTAGGGCCAGTCCTCGGCCGGATCGCGGCGGTAGCAGTGGGAAACGGCACGAAAGGATGACATGATCTTGCCCACGGCTTCGATACGCGCTTCGGGAACCTGCCAGGCGGTCATGGCGTTGGCCTGATAACCGGATTTCTGATGGCGCAGGGTGGCGCCAAAACGGCGGATCACCCCCCGATCGGTCAGGTCCCGGAGCACCGCGATAAAGGTTTCCTCGGCGATTCCCAAGGAACCGGCCAGTACTTGGTAGGGCCGCTCAACGATGGGGATGTCCCCCTGGATGGCGGCGATTACCCGCTTTTCAAGATCAGTCAGCATCAATGGTGTCACCGGCAGCCGGCACTATTCGTGCTCGGGGAAAAGTTCATGGATCTCGGCCTGGCTGGCCCCGCAGATGCCCCGTTCGGTGATGAAACCGGTCACCAACCGGGCCGGGGTTACATCGAAGGCAAAATCAGCCGCCGGACTATTTTCGGGCGGCACCAGCACCCGGACCAGATTCCCGTCATACAGCCCCTGGATGTAGCGCACCTCATCCGGGTTGCGCTCCTCGATGGGGATTTCCCTCACCCCGTCGCGCATGGTCCAGTCGAAGGTGGACGACGGCAGGGCCACGTAAAAGGGGATGCCGTTGTCCCGGGCGGCCAGGGCCTTGAGGTAGGTGCCGATCTTGTTGGCCACGTCACCGGTGTGGGTTGAACGATCCGTGCCCACGATCACCAGGTCCACCCGGCCATGCTGCATGAGGTGGCCGCCGGCGTTGTCGGTGATCACGGTGTGGGGCACCCCGTGTTTGCCCAGCTCCCAGGCGGTCAACCGTGCGCCCTGATTGAGGGGCCGGGTTTCATCGACCCAGACATGCACCTTCACGCCGCGGTTGAAGGCTTCGTAAATCGGTGCCGTGGCCGTGCCGTATTCGATGCAGGCCAGCCAGCCGGCATTGCAGTGGGTCAGGATATTGACCGTCCCACCGCCCCGCTGGCGGCTGATCGCCTCAATCAGGGCGGCGCCGTGGACGCCAATCAAACGGCAGTTTTCGGCCTCCTCCTCGGCGATGGCGGAGGCTTCATCCCGGGCAATGGCAATCAGCGATTCTCCGGGTCCGGCGGACATGACGCGATCCAGCACCCGATCGACCCCCCAAGCCAGGTTCACCGCCGTGGGACGCGCCGCCCTGAGACGCACGCATTCCTCCTGAACCGACACCAGGACATCGGCCGCATCCCGGGCCTGGGCAGCGGCGATCATCACCCCGTAGGCACCGGTCACGCCGATGAGTGGCGCGCCGCGCACGAACATCTCGCGGATGGCATGAATCACCTGATCCACAGTCTTCAAATCCGCCACCACGAAACGGTGGGGAAGCTGCCGCTGATCGATCACCTTGACGGAAACACCGTCTTCATCCAGCCAGATCGGACGAATCGGTTTGCCATCGACATTCATTGTTCAGTCCCTTTTTATCGCACGGTTATCATGGGGATAGGCTATGGCGTGTGCTTAGCACAAATCCCGAGCATTGAAAAGAATCCCCGTGCATGCTTCGCCCCGATGACCACCGAATCTATAGCGGATGGCTGCGGTCAGAATCCGGCCTTGAGCAGGGTGTTGATTTCTTCCGGATAAGCCATGCAAACCGTCTCGTTGAAAAGGTTGCGCAGGGCGCGACGTCGGGCGTGCCCAGAGCCTGGCTGAAAAAGGTCCGCGGTGAGAAGAGCAAATGGAAACGGGAATGACGGTCTTCTGCCGTACCGGTGAAAAAGTTCATATTGAAGCTGTAAATACCCATTTTGTCGTATTCGGCCATGACATGGGCAAGGCCGGTGGCCAGAGCCATCAGATCCGCTTCGGTCAGGTCCAGGGTACTACGGGTGCCCTCGACCACCGCCAGGACATCGCCGGCAACGCCCATGGGGGCATAGGCTGTCATCCAGTGGCTACGTCCGATTTGTTTCAGATAACGCTCGCCATGGGTTTTCTCGAAAGCCACCAGGTCATCCCAGTAGCAAGTGCCGTGTTGCTCGAGATAAGTTTTCGCCGCATCCAATTCCAGGCGCATCAGATAGGGTGCCGATGAGGAGGAAAACACTTGCAGGTGGGGATGAATCAGCGAACTGCCCGACGGCGGCATGTAGTTCCAGTTGACGATGGGATAGACGGCTTCGGGATGCCCGGTTGCAGCCACCCGCCGAAAGAAATCCAGGACGAATCCGAATGCCTCGGCCATCAGGAGGGTGTGAATTCGGTCATGGGAATGTAGTGCCGCGCACCGAAGATGGCCACCGCGCCGATGCTGTCATAGGGTGCCATGTTCGGGAAAATCACCATGTCGCCCTTGCACATGCGCCCTTCGGCGATCAGCTCCGCTGGAAATTGCGGCGTTAGCTGATGGACCTTCGCACCACAAAATGGACACCAGGCATCGGTGCCCGAGACGAGAGCATCAAAATCGGGTTTCTCCCAGGCCAATTTCATGAAGTGGCAGATCCGAGCCGTTCGCCCGGTGAGTGGGTCGATGCGGATTTCGCTGGGAATCCGTTGCAGTGCCGGTTCCTTATTGGGTACCAGCATGATCGTCTCTTTTTTAATGGCTTCGAAATTCATGTGGACTCCTTGATTGACAATGGGTGAAGGGATCCGGGCGACCAGTAGAAACGTCAATCGCCTGTCGAAGGGCAGGTGGCATTGTACGGACAACGATCGGAACGAGATAAAAAAAGGGGGCTGGCCGATTCGCCACCCCCCTCAATTTGACTTGTACCGGGCCTAATGCTTAAACAACAGTAACATTGGCAGCGGCCGGACCTTTCGGCCCCTGAACGATCTCAAAGGTAACGCGATCGCCTTCGTTGAGTGTGCGGAACCCGTTTGCATTGATCCCCGTGTGGTGAACAAATACATCCGGCCCATTTTCCTGCTCAATGAAGCCGTAGCCTTTACTGCTGTTAAACCATTTTACTACGCCGTTAACCATGCTGGCACCCTCCTTTCGAAAAATTTCTCTTGCTTCATCCATAAAGGGTGCCACTGGGCGAACATGACCACCACCTTCATAACGAAACCGGCTCGCCAAACTGAAACGAACCTTCGATTAGATCAAATAATAGCATGGCAAAATGGGAAATCAAGAAAATTGTTAATGGGATGTAATAATTTATATGCAATCAAATCGAGAAACATGTGGCCTGACCAAAACATCCGGCATTCCACGGTTGGGGGCAATGTGAACCAGTCGGCAGGATGGTGGTCGACAAAATCGACGACGTATGGGATGGGTTGCAGACCGGACGGATATCCTTTAGGATGGATTGTCCACCTCACCTCATTATTTGTGAACAAATAGGGAAATAAAAATGCCAAGTTTACGCGCCACCCTTTGCCGTCTGATCACAAAATATGGAATTTCGCCGAAATTGAACAAGATAGATTCCATTGATGAAACCAGAAAAAAGATGGAAAAAATCGCAAAATTCGCGAAACTGCCACCTGGCACGCAGGTTGAAAAGATAACGATCGATGGGATGGCCGCTGAATGGATTGCTGCAAATACAGTTCGAGAAGACATCGTCATCTTGTACCTGCATGGCGGTGGCTACAACGTATGCTCGCCGAATACACATCGTGAATTCGCAGCCCACATTTCCAAAGCAAGTGGTGCAAAGGTGCTGCTTATCGATTATCGCCTCGCTCCGGAACACCCTTTCCCAGCCGCTTTGCAGGACGCTACGGCTGCCTATCGTTGGCTGCTGAATCAAGGACTAAAGGGAAAGCGTATTGCCATCGCCGGAGATTCCGCAGGCGGTGGATTAACGTTGACCACAGCAATTTCGATACGCGATGCAGGCATTCCCTTACCTTCATCAATCGCATGTATTTCTCCGTGGACAGATTTGATGTTTACAGGTAACTCAATCAAAACCAATTCAAAAATCGATCCTTTGGTAACTGCTCGAGGCGGAAAGATCATGGCGGAAAACTATATCGGTGATCATGATCCCCGGAATCCGTTAATATCACCGCTGTATGCTGAGATGAGCGGTCTTCCGCCGATCCTGATTCATGTTGGCACGGACGAAATGTTATTGGATGATTCAAAACGCATTGCAAAAAAGGCCGAAGATGCGGGCGTCAATGTGACGTTAAAGATTTATGATAAATTGTGGCATGTATTTCATCTGAATGTGAATGCCATGCCTGAGGCAAAGACGGCAGTCGCTGAGTTCGGCGCTTTCATTGCTGAGCATTTTGAATAGACTCTGACCGTTCAATATCGTCGAATCAAAGTGGGAATATGCGCCAGCCAGCAAGATGACCATCCGGTAATCTAAAGGTCATGTTCCCGTAAGGTCGGGCTGCTAATTCATCATCAACAAACGGATTCGCTGCTGACCTTACCATGGAACCAGAGCGTCCGACCCCATAACAGATCACCCATTCTACCTTCCTCCTCATCGGGCCGCCATTTGGTGGCCCGATGTCTTTGGGGGCTCAGAGCAATCGAAAAAGGCAGAGCCCCGTTAGAGGCCCTGCCCGTATCACCGCCATTTCAGCGGTCTTTCATTTTCCGCCTATTTGTCGAAGCTCTGCCGTTAACCGTGCCCTCAAAGTTTGCAGGTGGCACCGGCGATGCATCGATTGACAAAGTATCCCAACGTGATGAGCGTCAGTGTCAGTCCGATCATGGGGCACCTTCCTTTCAGTTAGCCCGCCACATCGATCCCCGGGTCGCAACCCAGATGCGGGTCCTTGTTTTCGCACTCGAAGTTTCTTTCGCGGGTGTCAACGTGTCCTTCATTCCGGTCGTCAAAGTAGTCCTGCGTTCTATTATCGGCCATGGTATCACCTCAATGGTTGATTGTTTCGTTGATTGAGCGGTTTGTGTTGCTTGGTGAAAAGATATGACATACCACGGCGTGACACAATGTGAGCCGTTTGGCTGGTAGGTGGTAGGTGGATACTACCATATGCAAATCACAGATCTGTAGAGTCGATATCGTATGCGTAGTCAATTGTTGAAGAAAACGGCAGAACACATACCTTCAAAAATTTACGGGCACAATCGCCGATTTTCCACAAAAAAAGGGAGCCAGCGGATGATCGCCAACTCCCTGATCTTTCTTATGGTGCCGGAGCTCGGAATCGAACCGAGACGGAGTCGCCCCCGGTGGATTTTGAGTCCACTGCGTCTACCAATTTCACCACTCCGGCATGGGTTCGGTTTATAAGGAAAACCCGTGAGGATGTCAATCAATTTACGCTAAGTCTGACGCAATAGATGGTAAATTGTGGCCATGGGCACCGCACCTTCGCGGACGATCCGTATCGGCCAGACCGTCAGATCCACAACCGTGGAACCCGGCCCGCCGGAGAGGCCCCCGGCGTCGAGTGTCAAATCGACCTGGCGGGATATCTCCGGCGCGATCTCTGCCGCGCTGGCAGCTGCCGCCTGGCCGGAAATATTGGCGCTGGTTCCCGTAATCGGTCCACCGAAACCGACTGTCAGGGCCTTGGCCACCGGATGCCGTGGCAGTCGAACGCCAATCTTTCCCGTTCCACCGGTCAAGACCGGCGGGACGACTTCGGCGGCCTCGAAAATCAAGGTGAGCCCACCGGGCCATAGGGTCAGCAACGGTCGGGCATAATCGGGGACCCGACGAACGACACGATCCATCTCCCCGGTGCTGGAAAGCAACACCAGCATCGGTTTGTCCGCAGGCCGACGCTTGATGGCAAACACCCGGTGGACCGCCCGTTCACTCAATGCATCGGCTCCGAGGCCATACAGCCCGGATGTGGGAAAGGTGATCACCCCCCCTGTTTCAACAAGGTGACGGCCGACCGGATCGCCACAGGATCGGGGGTTACCGGATCGACCCGGAGCCAATTACCGGTATCCCCTGAGCGCATCAGCCTTCTTCTCAACCTCTGCGGCCATCTCCTGCTTGAAGGCGACCAGTTCGGCGGTTAGGCCTTCGTCTGCCGCAGCCAGGATCTGAACGGCCAGAATCGCGGCGTTCTTGGCGCCGGATTTACCGATCGACACCGTTGCCACGGGAATTCCAGGAGGCATCTGGACCGTTGCCAGTAGCGCATCGAGCCCTTGCAGGCAGGAAGAATCGATCGGCACACCGATGACCGGCAGGGTGGTGTGCGCCGCGAGCACACCGGCCAGGTGGGCGGCATGGCCGGCACCGGCAATCATCACCTTGAGCCCCCGTTCCCGGGCCGTGGTCGCATACGTGGCGGCCCGTTGCGGACTGCGATGGGCCGATGCGACGGTCATCTCGATGGGAATGCCGAATTTCTTGAAAATACCCAGTGCGCCCTCCATCACCTTGAGGTCCGAATCGCTGCCCATGACGATCCCCACACGGGGCCGCGTCTGCATCCGCACCAGGGCTTTTCGCCCGATGTCCTTTCGGTAGTGGACGCCCTCCCAGGTGATCTTGGCCACTGCCTGGTAGGCCTTCTGAATGGCCAGCGCCACCGTCTCTCCAAGAGCGGTCACACCCAGGACGCGGCCGCCGTTGGTAAGGATTTTCTTGTCCATCAGCTGCGTGCCGGCATGGAAGACCACCACATCGCGCATGCGGTTGGCGTTGTCGATCCCGCTGATCTCGATCCCTTTCTTATATTTCTCCGGATAGCCGCCGGCAGCCATGACCACACAGACCGCGGCCCGGGGATCAATCGTCAACTGGCAGGTGTCGAGACACCCATCGATAACGGCTTCCATCAACGGGACAATATCGTTCTGCAGGCGCATCAAAAGCGGCTGTGCCTCCGGATCACCGAAGCGGCCGTTGAATTCGAGGACCTTGATCGTGTCCCGCTGGATCATCAGACCGGCATACAATACACCTTTATATGGACAGCCCTCGGCGGCCATGCCCTTGACCATGGGAATCATGACGTCGTTCATGATCCGATCATGGAGGTATTGATCGACCACCGGTGCCGGCGAGTAGGCACCCATCCCGCCGGTATTGAGCCCCTTGTCGTCATCGAAAACCGGTTTGTGGTCCTGGGAGGAGGGTAGCGGCAAAACGGTTTTTCCATCGGTAAAGGCCAAAAAGGAGGCCTCTTCCCCAACCAGGCACTCCTCCACCACCACCTGGGTACCGGCCTCGCCAAACTGGCGTTCAACCATGATCTGCTTCAGGGCGTCCAGGGCCATCTTCTCCGTACTACAGACAATCACCCTTTTCCGGCGGCCAGGCCATCGGCCTTGACGACGAGGGGGGCGCCGATTTTCTTGACATACGCCTCAGCCTGGGCAAAACGGGTAAAGGTTTCTCCCTTGGCGGTGGGAATGCCGTATTTCTGCATGATTGCCTTGGCAAAAGACTTGCTGGACTCGATACGCGCGGCCTTCTGGCTGGCGCCGAAAATCCGCAGCCCGGCGGCCTCGAACTGATCGACGATGCCGCCCGCCAGCGGATCCTCGGGGCCGACCACGGTAAGATCGATCTTGTTGTCGCGGGCAAACGCCAACAGTTTGTCGATTTCGGCGGCGCCAATCGGAACACATTCGGCCAGGCGGGCAATGCCGGCATTTCCCGGTGCACAGTAAATTTTCTTCGCCCGGGAACTTTGGGCAATTTTCCAAACCAGGGCATGCTCCCTGCCGCCGCCACCGATAACCAACACATTCATATGCCATCTCCCTCTTGTGATGTAGCCGGCGGGTCCGCCGCCAGGCATTGGATGAAAAACGGGCTATCCCCGGGTCGTTCGGCGACGCCGGGCACGGATTCCCAGTTCGATGAGCCGGTCAAGCAATTGGCTGAAGGTCATTCCGGCGGCTTTGGCCGATTGCGGAAAAAGACTGGTGGCCGTCATTCCGGGGATCGTGTTCGTCTCCAGGATATAATACGCCCCGTCCTTTAAAATCATGTCCGTGCGGCTGTAGCTTGGCAAAAAAGCGCCTTGTGTGCCGTCAGGGCACAGGTCTGGGCCTTTTGGGTCAGTTCGACATCCAACCGCGCCGGGCAGATCTCCTGGCTGGCGCCGGGTTCGTATTTTGCCGTATAGTCAAAAAACTCATGATCTTTCCCGGGAATGATTTCGATCAGCGGCAAGGCTTCCAGATCGTCGTTACCCATCACGCCGCAGGTGATCTCCGTTCCCTGGATGTAGGCTTCGATCAAAACGGTGGGACCATAATCCAGGGCTTTTTCCACGGCGGTCGCCAGGTCCTTGGCGTCACGCACAATGGACATGCCGACACTGGAACCGGTTTCCACCGGTTTGACCACCAGCGGCAGACCGAGCTGATCGACGAGGGCGACCATGTCGGAATCCTCTCCCCGGCGAATCACGGCATAGGGCGGTACGGTTAACCCGGCGAGTGCATAGAGTTGTTTGGAAAGCAGTTTGTTCATGGCCACGGCGCTACCCAGAACACCCGTGCCTGGTAAGGGATATCGAGTAAATCCAGAAGCCCCTGAATCGTTCCATCCTCGCCATAGGGACCGTGAAGGATAATCAATGCGCAGTCGATCTTATTGGCATCGGCCACCAGACGGGGGATGTCCGTCGCCGGATCGTAGGTTTGGATCGCATATTTTTCCTTGTCCAAGGCATCATGGACCTGTCTGCCGCTGTTCAGCGAAACGTCCCGCTCCGATGATATGCCACCGTAGATCAGGGCAATATTTTTTTTTTGCATGGTTGGATTATCCTTTCATGGCGATCGTCTCATAACAATTGGCGGCGGGGCGTTTGCGGGCCTTGACCCTTCAGGCCTTTTTGATGGCGTCCGTTCAGAAACAGGCAAAGTTTGTCAAAATCAAGGCACGTGGTAAATTTAACCGAAGGCATCGGGTTGATATTTCTGTAGTTAAATTTGCCATGCAGCTCCGGTAGCGGGCCAAATGGTTATTTCTGGAGCAGGAATCTTCTCGTGTGAACACAACAGAAACGAAGGGCGGCGGATCAGAGATTCAACAACCGACGCTTGGCCTGATTGAACTCTTCCACGGTGATAAGATCTTTTTCAAGCAAGCGGGCCAATTCCGCCAACTGAGAGACCTCCTGGTTGCTGGAGGATTCCGGGTCTTCAAGAAGCGGCAGATCAACCACCGCATCATGGCCAATAGCCGGCAGTTGAGATGGCTGCCCCAGCTTGACCGTGGCCATGCCCCCCAATAGGCTTACCTCGACGGATCGCCCATTAAACATGGGATTGCGCAACATTTCGCGCAGTGATTTTCCTTCCGCACGCATCCGTCGAATCAACAGGAATACGGAAAGGCCGGCCACCACAATCCCCCCAAAACAATCCAGAGCATGTAGTTGACAACACCCCGGAAAAAGAGAACCAGAATCGCTATGCCGGCAATCAGCAGCAGATGCAACGCGAGAATCAGGTAAGCGAGCATGACGCTTTTTACCAGGCCGTCGCCTTCTTTCCGTTTACCAAACATGCTTACACCTGCTTATGCCTCATCCTTCTCGATACGCTCGACCACATCGGCATAGTAGCGCTGAGGGATATCAAGGGCCGCGTTCGCGCCTCGTATGGAATTGAGTTTCATGATCAGAAAGTTGAGTTTTTTAATGGTCCGGTGCTTCTTGCCCGTATCGGTCATTCCGGTCAGCAGTTCTTCGGTCGTTTTGATCTCTTTACGCAGTTGGACCTCCGGTGGCAAACAATCCGCGTTTTTAAGAATCTTGTGGGCCAGCCGCAAGTCCTCGGGAATGTGCGGATCATGTTCCAACTGAAGCGGCTGACCGCTGCCGGGAAGGTCTTCGAAAGCGCCCTCATCCTGGGCCTTTTTTATTCTAGACTCGATGATTTTCTCAAAACCGGGAAACATGGCGTCACTTTTGTGGGATGTCAAATCTGTCCATTCGTCCCCATGCCGGCGGACAACCGACAGGACTATATTATACCGGCAAGGCGGATTTCAAGGGTTAAAATTAGGACAAAACCGACAGGAAATGCAACCGTTCAACCGGTTAGGCCGCAAACAGGCGATCACTGAGGCCATCCAAATACTGAAGGGTTTTTTCGAGTATCTGCTGCAGGATATCTGGATGTAAAGAAAGAACGGACTGGCTGTTGTCATGGATTTCCGGTGGTGCGTAGCCGGCGCTGCCCGCAAGCCCTGCCCGGGATACCAAAACGTCCGCTTGATGGACAATATGGGCCAGCTGATGATCACCGGTGGTCCCGGGTTGATGATGGTTCCGGATAGCGAAAGCGATCGGTCGGGGAATATCCCAGTTTTCACAAAGCACTGCGGCAATCATGGCGTGGTCGAACCCCAGGATGTCGCGTTCGGCATCCCGGACACATTTTTGCGGATACGTTTCCATGTACCGGTCGAAGAGGACCTTGCGTTCACGGATATAAGGGTCGAGAATGATCTTGCCCACATCATGCAACAACCCCGCCATATAGCACTCTCAGCGGAATCCGACATCATGGCCGAGGAGATTTCGCTGGCCATCACCGCCACGGCAATGGCGTGCCGCCACAGATCTCCGGATTTCAGCTTGTACCCGTCCATGGACGAGCCCATAACACTTCCCGCGCTGACCGCCGTAATCAATTCAGCCAGCCGCCGGTACCCAGCATGGAGGCAGCGTGCTGAATGGTCGAAACCTTTCCGCGAAATCCGTAATAGGCGGAGTTGGATACTTTCAGGACATCGGCCACCATGGCCGGATCGGTTTCGATCACTTTGGCCACTTGCGCCGGACTGGTCGTCGGCAGCCGCAACATCTTCTGAACCTTCAACATCACTTCCGGCATGGCCGGCAGGGCATCGGTACTCGAAACGATCTTGCGAATCAGTTTCCGGCCGGACAGGAACATCGGTTCGATCGAATCCTCGGGCATTGAAACGGACGGGGGCCTGAACGGTCCCGACGGCGCGGCAATCGTCCCGTTGGCGGCGCTACGATAACGCGTTAACGCGCGGTTGGCCGTATCCAGCGCGCCACCAGTTTTTCGATAATGCGATCTTTAAATTTTTCGCGGATCGTTGCTGGCAAGCTTTCGAACATCGGCCGATCGAGCTTGAGGGTAATCACCGGTTCCTGGGCGACAACATGGGCCGTACGCCGCGTATCGGTCAGAAAAGCCATTTCGCCTAAAATCTCTCCGGCCCTGAGGATGGCGATCACCGTATCACCGGACTCTTCGGTAACGGCAACGGTACCACTGAGAATAATTAACAGACTTTGGTCACTACTGCCCTTCCGAATTAGCATTTCGCCCTTATCATAGACTTGAAAATGAGCGTCTTCGGAAGCAACCTGCTGTTTTTCCGCCGGGGTAAACGGATTGAAAAAATTGAGCCGGTTGATGATCGACAGTTTTTCGGCAAGCGAGCTACCCATTGATTAGTGTCCTTGGCAACACAGCCGGCAGTCAATGATAGTCGTATCTTGTTCAGCACCACGGACCGATTATGAACGCGTACAAAAAACAATAAATACGGGTTTGACGATGGCAGCCGACAATCCATCGGGCCGCTGAACTGTTGACATGCATCCTCCAGCGTCGGGAACTCTCCGTACAATCGTGTTATCGTCCAGTTATCTTATTTCATAAACACTTGGTGCATGAAAAACGTCGATGGCATTGATCCATCGGCAAACCGGCACTCGACATGCGCCGATAGCAGCGGTAGGATAATATCCGTATGGAATCTAAAGGGGCAGGAAGATGAAACCGGCACATTGAACTAAAGGTCGTTGCCGCTTCATCCGATATAGAAACTATTGCATTGAACCCCAACGTCCGGACCTTTGGGAAAACCAAACAATCCGGATACAAAAGGAGGTGGATATGGACCAACTGTTGGGAAACAGACGCAGGCGCCGTTTTCATGCAAAGGATCTGACCCTTTCCATCAATGGAAAGAGCTACCGGATCTTCAATATCAACGAATACGGCGTTGGTTTTTTGATCGATGCCCCGGATGAAATCGAACTGGGTACTCCGATCGCGCCCATGACGGTCAACGGCCATATCCCCATTAAAGTGGCTGGCATTCCCAAACATATTTCTCAGTTCATCGACCCTGAGAATCGACTCTTTTTCCAACCGGGTTGGGTTTGCGGAACAGAATTCGCCACCCAACACGATCTTGAGGGCGGCAAACTGCTGGCAGAGTTCATCAGCGAAAATATCAACCGGGAAAATACCGAAGAGTCGGAATCATAGGGGCTGGCTGCATTCCCCCACCCGCCCTATTCTCCACCACCCAGCCCGCTTTATCAAGGATTCTCAAAATGGATGACAAGCCTCCTTGTAAGCGGGCTGGGTGCCGTATCAGGATCGTTGTGTGGTGGCAAACGCCGCTGCGACCTGCCCCACGATCTGGTCAACCCAGACACACTCCCGCTCGTTGAAGGCATTGTCGTTGGAGCGCCCCACAAAACACAGCCCGATGGATTGTTTTTGGACAACAATGGGCGCCATATAGACAAAATGAAACGGCATTTGTCCGAAAGGGCAAAAGGGCAAGCCCAGGCCGGATTCCCCGCGTTGCCAGTCGTCCGCTGCCTGCGTCTTCAGGCAGCGGACGATGGCTGATTCGATGTTATCCATGGAAACCATGAAGGCTTGTGCATTTCTCGGCAGCATGTTGCCGACATGAAAACGCCCTTGCAGTTGCTGTTTGTCCTTACTCAAAAAGGCCAGGAAGATCTCGCTTTCGGGCAGACAACGAAACAGGGCTTCCTGGGCGAGCATCAGCACCGGATTGAGCTCTCCGCCGCGTTTGCGGCACAGAGCCAATTCCGTGAGAAAATGGCCGATCAACGCATCAGGCGTCTCCGTAGCGGCCGCTGTCTCCAATGAAGAACCGAAATCCAGATGCGTGACAACCTTCATGGGATTGGCCTTTCCCCATGCCAGGAGGTTCAGCATGATTTCAATATCCTCGATCCCAAGATTGAAAAAGTGCTTAATGTTGCCGTCGCTTTCGAAGGTTTGGCGAATCATCTCCAAAATGGAAAAAGTGGGACAATCAAGAAGCTTACGGACCCTTTTTTCAACGGCGTGAAGGGCATCTTTTCCGCCGGGTTGATCCCCGAAGAACATCGCTGCCAGGCTTGCCGACACTTCCACCAGAAGCGTCAAGGGTTCTCGCGAGATCCTGCCCCGGTTGATAATGCGCTCGACATCATCGGGCAAGTGATACATGGACAGGACAGCATCACAAATATCATCATAATGCACCTGAAAAGCCTCGAAGCAGGCCTGGTTGAGGGGCAACTCTTTTTCATTGACACGAGATTCCATTTCAACAAACTGCTGGGGAAACGTATTGGCCAGGCTCAGTATCGGCAACCGGTAGAGCAATCCGGCAAGAAAAATTTCCTCCGGCGCGGCATGGCTGTAGGCCTTGGCCAAGGCCATGGCCAAGGTTCCTGAAAAATAGGAAATCGCGTACAGTTTTAACAGACTTTGCGATTGCAGGCTGGCCATGGTATTCCTGAAAAGGCCAAGCCCCAGGGAGAGCAGATACACCTTATCGAACCCCAGGTAGGTCACCGCCGCCGATATGGTCTTGATGGGAAAACGGGGTGCGTAATAGGAAGAGTTGACCGTGGCCAGGAGGTTGCTTGCCAGTCCGCAATCCCGCATGATGACGGCCGCCAGCTCGGGTGCGCTGGATTCGCTGTTTTTTGCTAAACGTGAAATCTCGAGGACCGTCTCATTGAGGGCCGGCAGGTTACCCTTGGCGCGCATCTCCTCCAACAATTTTTGTAGCGGCGAATCCGAATTCATGAGGCTGCTGACCCTCCAAAAAAATATGGGTATAGACGCCACGGAAGACCATTGCAGGCGATCCACCTTTCGAGGGAATCACGGCTTCCGGCTTACGACTAGTTATCGGCCAGCGACGGACAAACATAAAGCCCCCAGGGTCAGGAAAAACAACGACGAGATCGGGACACATTTTACCTTGTCCATTTCACAACATTGTCTGGCGGCGGTACAGGGCTTCTGCTTGAGCTTGTAACCAGATGATTTCATTAATATAGAATGGTCGTCGGGTTGCAAAATTTCTACCGTTTGCGATCCCTATATGCGCCCGGATTCCATGTTTTGCAGCGTGGCTGGCAAATCCACCACTTTTGACTCGTACTTCGATCTTGCAGATCACCTTTGATCCACAAAGCATCTTGTGGATCATAAGTTACGTTTCATGATCCACAAACATCTTTGAAGATCATCAAGGCAAAGTGTCTTTTAATCTACAAGCCCCCAATAAAAAACCCATTGATTGTGACATCAATGGGTTAAGTATTGTCTGGTGGCGATGCAGGGATTTGAACCCCGGACGCTGCGGATATGAGCCGCATGCTCTGACCAACTGAGCTACATCGCCAATAATGTTGGGTGCCCCCGAAAGGACAGCGGACTATTAACAGCTCAATAGCGGTTAGTCAAGATGAAAACTGAGCTTTATTTGAGCGACGTCGACCCGACCACCTCGATCGTGAACTCCTCCAAGTCATCGGGCAAATTGGAAAAAACCACCATAAAGCCGACGGATTGTCCCGGCTCGATTTTTACATTGCTGCGGTTGTCACCCAGGCGGTTGGCCAGCCGCGCCTGGATTTTATCCCACGCCAGGTTGGCCAACTCAAGGTCGGACATCACATTTCCGGCATAGACCTTCTCCTGCTTGACCGCTGTTTTCCCTTTGGCGAAAAGTTTGCCTACCAGGCTGATCATCCCACGGTTGTCAGCATACCCGTTTTTTATCATGCCTGAAATCACGAAGATCTTGCCAACATTGGCGTTGTCAACAAACTTACTGTTGATATCATATGTGGACAGCTCCAGGTTGCCGGGATCCTGCACCTTGGGTCCCAGGTAATCGCTAATAAAGAGAATCTGGATGCCGCTTTGGCTCATGAAATACAGTGCCGCAAACCCGCAGAGCCCCACTAAAAGCACGATCAGCAAGATAATCAACGACCTGTTTGCACCGGTTTTCACCGGTTTGGGCCGTTCAGCGGCAAGGGGCGGTTCCGGAATTCCCGCAGGTTGAGGCGCAGCAGCAGGCATGGGCGGCACCACATGATTTTTCTCGGCTTGGGCTTGGGATTCGGCGACGGTAACCGTCTCGCTTAGGCCTTCGTCATCAAGTATCTCCTCCGCTTTATCGCGGTCTTCCAGCTCAAAATCGAGCGCCATGTCATCGGATTCAGCACCGGCGGCAACACCGGGAGATTTTTCTTCAAAGTCAGAGAGATCAAATTCGAGCTCATTGTCCATGGCGACCGTTTCGTCAGCACCGCCAACGGGTTGATCCGCGTCGAAATCCAATTCCAGTTCCGGCTCTTCTTCCAAATCGTCGGTCGCATTGACATCGACATCCTCCAAAGCCTGTTCCAAATCGGACAGATCCAGTTCTTCATCTACGACAACAGGCTCTTTATTTTCGCCTCCAGACATCCATTTCTCGGTCTCAAGGCTGGCCTCGATATCCAAATCAAGGTCCTGCTCCGGCAGGGTCGTAAACTTGGCATCCCCCGCTTCCGGCTCTTCCAGCATCTTCTCGATTTCAGAAAGATCGATCTCCTGGTCGGCCGCATCGTCCATCTCCATGGATTCCAACGCGTCTCCGTCCCCATCCAGGGAAAGTTCGAGGTCATCCAGGGCAAGATCTGCCGGACCTGCTTCGTCGGCCGCCGTTTCAACGCCCCCGGGTTCGTCCATTTCAAGCGTCGGTTCGGGTGTCGTTTCATCATCGAAAGAGAGTTCCAGGTCCTCTTCATCCCCAATGACCACGGTGGCCGCATCTTCTTGCGGCGCGTCATCGCTCAGCAGGCTTTCCAAACTGGAGAGATCCAGGTCATCGGAAAGCTCGGGAATGGAATTCGATGATTCGGCCGGTTCCAGCTCGCCGTCTTCCAAATCCAGGGCCAGCGTAAGGTCATCGGGGAAATCCAGGTTCTCCTCGGCGGGTCGGTCCGCCGGTGCCTCGTCGTCCAACTCCAGATCAAGGTCCAACACAAGCGTATCGGAAGGCGTGTCCGTTGCGCCGCTTCCGGCATCCATGGCCGGCGGAGAATTCTCATCAGCCTCCAGATCCAGCGTCAGTTCGAGGTCGTCCAGCTCGTCATCGAACCCGCCTCCGCCATTTTCGTCCGGTGCCCCCCCTCCCTCCGCGTCGGCTGAATCCGGGGAAAGATCATCCAACTCGAGGGCATCCACATCAAGATCGGCAATCATCGTTACGTCATCCGCAGCGTCGTCGGGTACCGGGGAGAGATCCAGATCAAGATCTTCATCGATACTGGCAATCATGGTTGCATCGCTCTCCATGGTTGCGTCTTCGGCGAAATCGAAATCAGATGCCGATTCCGTATCGAGGGAAATGTCCGTCAATTCATCATCCAAATCCAGATCAAGTGATGCGCTGGAAGCGTTATCGGCTGCGGCCGGCGCAGCCATATCTTCTTCAATGTCGAACTCAAGATCCAGTTCCTCGGCCACAGGGGAGGCATCTGACGCAGGTGGTTCAGGCGGCGCCGATGGAGCGGGGTCTGCGACCGCCGGCGCTGTTGGTTCGGGCTCGCTTTCCAGAGATGCGGGGGATTCCGGTGGGTAAACGGTGAACACCTTGGCGCAGACCGAGCATCTGACCTTCGAACCAGTAGGTTTGATCATCTTGTCATCAAGATTGAAACTGGTACTGCACGTGCTACAGGTGATAATCATAGCTCCCCTCACTGACTAAAGTTTCATATGGTAGATTTCGGGCAAGTTCCTGAAATTCTCGGCGTAATCCAAGCCGTACCCAACAAGAAAACCGTCGGCTACCGTACTGCACGCGTAATCGACCGCAACAGCCACCTTACGTCGTTCACGTTTGTCGATCATGGCGCAAACGCGGACACTGCGCGGTCCGAACCCTTTTAGATGGGCAATCAAACGGGTCAGGGTCAATCCGGTATCAACGATGTCCTCGACCAACAATACATCTTTACCACGGATATCAAGGTCAACATCCTTTTTAAGGGCGATATTTTCTGATGATACAGTATCGGCACCGTAACTAGAAGCTTGAAGAAAATCGATCTTAATTTTTTCGAGGGTCAAACAGCGGGCCAGGTCCGCAAGGAAGATGAAAGCGCCCTTGAGCACACCAATCAGAATCAGCTCACGACCTTCATAATCGGCCGAAATGGCGGCCGCGACACGGGTAATCTGGCGATGGATATCCTCTTTTTCAACAACGGGAATAAATTCAGGCATATGAAATCTTCAGTTCAGGTTTATGGCTGGCAAGCACGGTGAACCGTAAGGGCAGAGGGTTTAGAAGCTGTTTGAGAAGTTCGGGTTTTTCAAACAACGTCTTAAAGTCAATGGGTTTGCGCGGGTGTTGCCAGCAGTCTGGCTATAAGACAAAAGACTGAGGCGAAAGAGCGGGACATTCGACTGCCCTCATCCAAGGCGAACGCCCTTCGCCTCAACCGGTATTCAACATCGATTCGGAACATGGGGAAAAATATGGAGGGCCATAGCCGGATCCGCATGGCCCCCCAATGCATGTCATCTGACAAACCGAAAATTACCCCACCGATGGTTAGTTGTCAATGAACTTAATTTGTTACATACCCGTGGCGGCGAGTTCTTCGATCAATTTCTTCTGTTCCTTGCTCAGTTTTTTGGGGACATCCACCAAAACGGTGACATACAGATCCCCTTTGGCGCTTCCCTTCATTTTGGGCAAGCCGTGCCCGGCAAGCCGCATGCGTGTTTTGTGGCGGGTACCGGCGGGTATTTTCAAGCTTAATTCGCGCCCTTCAAGCGTGGGGACACTGACTTGGGTACCGAGAATGGACTCACTGAGACGAATGGTCACATTGGCGTTCAGATCCCATTCGTCATTGGTGAAAAACGAATCGTCGACAACCCGCGATTGGATGAAAAGATCTCCTGTCGGGCCACCATAAGGGCTGGGTTCCCCCTTTCCCGCGAGCCGGAGCTTTTTCCCGGTAATCATTCCCGGGGGAATCTTAACGGTAATGTTTTCACTGCGTCCCTGATGCTGGAAAGTGACGGTTTTACTAGTTCCGCTGGCGACCTCCTGCAGGGTTAACGGCAGTTCATAAACCAAGTCGGATCCCTTTGCTGGCGCCTTGCGGCGCGGATGACCGCCGAAAGGACCACCGCCGAAGGGAGATCCGCCGCCAAAAGAAAAGCGCGCTCCCTGACCGCCGAAGCCGAATTCCTTGAGAATATCTCCCAGATCCACATTCCTGAAGATGTCTTCCTGAGAATAACGCTGATGAAACCCCGTAGAACCGAAGGTGTCGTACTGCTGCCGTTTTTCTTTGTCGCTGAGAACGGCATACGCCTCGCTGACCTTCTTGAACATCTCTTCGGCGTTTTTATCCCCCTTCGAATGATCCGGATGATACTTCATCGCCAGCTTGCGATAGGCCTTTTTGATCTCACTGTCGGTGGCGTCCTTGGATACGCCTAAAATCTTGTAATAGTCCTGTTGGGACATGATACGTTCTACTCCCTGTCGACGGCCGATGCCCTCAAGATGGGTTCCGAACCCGGCAAATCCGCTCCGAAGATGGATAGTCGCCCGTTGGACGCATCCTTTTCGGGACGCGGATGCATCGAAACCACAGCATCTCTCGTGATGATCAAACCATCGTTCTTTTGATTTTTTTGCGTGCCGGCCGTCTTGTTCGGGTCCATCGGCAACCCGGCCGTCAGGCAAAATTGATGATGCTGAAAAATAAGGTGTAAGCCTTTTAATGTCAAGCCGTTGGGAATGGATCAGGCCGGGTTGTCAAGCCGGTCGAGACGCAATCGGTGGCGGTCGTCAAACAAGCGTCGTGCCCCAACCCAGACGGCAATCAAGGCGCCAAAGCCAGCACCGGCGGAAATGATAAACATCACCAGGATCTGGTACTTGACCGCTTCCATGGGCGGATTACCGGCGAGGATCTGACCGGTCATCATCCCCGGCAGACTCACCAGGCCGGCAGCCACCATGGCGTTGATGGTCGGGGTCATGGCACTGCGGGCACTGGCGCGACGGATATCGGCGATGGCGTCGACACTGGTCTGCCCCAGCATCAGTCGTCCCTCGATGACCGTACGCCGCTCCCAGGCGGCCTCGGTCAAGCGATCCAACCCCAGGGAGACCCCGGTCATGGTGTTGCCCAACATCATGCCAAGCAGGGGGATGGCGTACTGCGCCGTATACCAGGGGGAAACACGAATCACCGCCAGCAGGGCGAATGTCGTGATCGTGAAGGAGGAGACGAACATGGCGCCGGTACCCAGGCCGAATCCCCACCATCCGGCAAAGCGCCGTTTCTGTCGCGCCATCGCCTCACGGGCGGCGGCCAGCAGCATGACGGCAGCCATGCCGGCCATCCACAGCGGGTGGCTGGCGGCGAAAACCACTTTCAGCACCAGCCCTACCAACCCAATTGGAGTGTGGTCCGGATGGCAGCGATCACGATCTGGCCGCCCAGCCCCAGCCGCATCCGCCAACTGGTCAGTGCCAGCAGCAGGACCAGCAGGGCGGCCAAGCCAAGATCCGTGGCCGACAGAACAATCGTATTAACGCTCACGAGACCACCGTAACGGCGTTGAAGCCTCCGCCCGCCATGGAATAGATCCGGTCGGCCATCCGCTGCAGTTGCGCTTTCGAATGGCCCACCCACACGATCCCCGCACCGGTTCTCGTCCGGTAATCGACCATCAGCGTCTCGACGCGCCGGGTATTTTCCTCATCCAGGTTGGCCGTGGGCTCGTCGAGCAAAAGCAGTGGGGGCTGGTTTTCCAACAGGCGCAGTAAGGCCAGGCGTTGGCGTTCGCCACTGGAAAGCCGCGCCACGGGCCAGGTCAGGATCCGGGAATCAAGGGCCAGATGCTGCAATCCCTCGGTTACCGGCGTGGAGAAATGCGCGCCGACCGTATCAAACCACCAGGCGCTTTCGGCCGGCAGCAATCCCACCTGGCGCCGCCAATGCGGTGCCGGCAAAAGCGCCTGTTCGGTGCCATCCAGCTGAACCGTGCCACCATGGGGTTCCAAATCGGCGACAGCCCGCAGGAAAAGACTTTTCCCAGAACCCGAAGGCCCGGACAGGCCCACGCATTCCCCGGGTTCGACCACCAGGTTTAACGGACCGACGGCATGGATGGACAAATCCGTCACCTGCAGACGGGGAATCAACGCTCCCTCCAAATGCGCAGATAGATAATGAGGACCGAAAGGGCCGCCGGCGTGATGCCCTCGATACGGGAGGCCTGGCCCAGGGAGGCGGGGCGGACGGCGCTCAGTTTTTCCTTGAGCTCGCTGGAAAGGCCATGGACCGTGGCGTAGTCGGCATCCTCGGGGAGCTTGATGTGCTCCAGGTGTCTGAATTTCTCAATTTCCTGGAGCTGGCGCTGGATATAGCCTCGTACTTGGTCTCGATCTCCACCTGTCGGGTCACCCGTTCATCCAGGGGCGGATCGACCGGTGCCAGGGTATCCACGGCCTGGTAGTCCAGCTCGGCCCGCTTGAGCAGTTGCGCCAGATGGATACCGCTGTCAATGGCCGGCGTCTGTCGGGACGCGAGGTAGGCGTTCACCTCGGGCAGCGGCTTGATCACGGTTTTCTTGATGCGCTCGATCTCGGCGGCGATCTCGGCTTTGCGGTCCCGCAGGATTTTCACCGTATCGGCGTCCACAATGCCCAGATCGTGGCCGATCTCCGACAGGCGCAGGTCGGCGTTGTCCTCGCGCAGCATCAGCCGATACTCGGCCCGGGAAGTGAACATGCGATAGGGTTCCAGGGTTCCGCGGGTCACCAGGTCGTCCACCATGACGGCCATGTAGGCCTGGCTGCGGTCCAATACGAAGGGAGGCTTTTTTTGCACGGCGCAGGCGGCATTGATGCCGGCCCACATGCCCTGGGCGGCGGCTTCCTCGTATCCGGAGGTGCCGTTGATCTGGCCGGCCAGGTAAAGGCCGCGCACCCGTTTGGTCTCCAGGGTCGGCCGCAGTTGAATCGGATTGATGAAGTCGTATTCGATGGCATAGGCCGGGCGCATGATTTCAGCCGCCTCGAGCCCGCGCACCTGCCGGACGACCCGGAGCTGAACGTCCATGGGCAGGCTGTTGCCCAGACCCGAGGCGTAGATTTCACGGGTGTCCAATCCCTCGGGTTCGAGAATGATCTGGTGACGGTCGCGATCGGGAAAGCGCACGATCTTGTCCTCGAAGGAGGGACAATAGCGCGCCGGCACGCCTTTGATGATACCGCTGTGCAGGGCAGAAAGATGCAGGTTCTCGCGCACCAGGCGGTGAACGTCCTCGCTGGTATGCCCGATATAGCTAGGCACCTGGGGCAGTCGCGCCAATGGCGCGGAGAAGGAAAACGGCCTGAGCGGCTCCTCCAGCGGCTGCTTTTCGAACTGGGAGAAATCGATGCTCTCCCGGTCGAGGCGCGGCGGTGTACCGGTTTTCATGCGGCCCAGGCGAAAACCCAGGGCCTTCAAATGCTCGGGCAGCCGGTAGGCGGCGAATTCACCGGCCCGGCCGGCCGGCATCGTGGAAAAACCGATGTGCACCAACCCCGAAAGAAAAGTTCCGGTGGCCAGGACCACCGTGGGGGCCTGGAAGCCGAAACCGGTGTGATCCTCGACGCCCACGACCCGGTCGCCCTCAACGATCAGGCGCTCCACCAGGGCCTGCTTGAGATCCAGGCAGGGCTGGGCCTCCACCACGGCTTTCATGGCCGTATGATAGCGGCCCTTGTCATTCTGGGTACGCGTGGACTGGACCGCCGGTCCCTTCTTCGTGTTCAGGGTCTTGTACTGGATGGCCGTCTGGTCGGCGATCTTGGCCATCTCGCCACCCAAGGCGTCGATCTCCTTGACCAGCTGGCCCTTGGCCATGCCGCCGATGGAGGGGCTGCACGGCATGGCGGCCAATTTGTCCAGATCGATGGCCAGAAGCAGCACCCGGCAGCCCATCCGGGCCGCCGCCAATGCGCCTTCGCAACCGGCATGGCCGCCACCGACGACGATCACGTCGTATTGTTTCGGATAAATCCCCATTTTGGTTACTCGGAGGTGATTCAGGAATCGTCCGGTCCCTAAATCCAAATCGGTTTCGTCAAAGATATTACCCCTTTTTCTTTTGTGCGGCGAACTATATAATCCTGCCGTTACCAAGGTCAAGCAGAGGATCGCCATGCCGGAAAAACCCTACCAGGACCTGAACAGCTACTTTCGCAGCCTTTTCGGCGGCCGGGTGCACAAGGTCACCGTCGATGCCGGATTGAACTGCCCCAACCGCGACGGCACGATATCCACCGGTGGCTGCATCTATTGCAACGCGCGGGGCTCGGGAACCGGCGCCCACGCCCAGGGGCTCTCGATCCGCCAGCAGATCGAACGCGGCCGGGAACGGATCGCCCGACGCTTCAAAACCGACCGGGTCATGGCCTATTTCCAGTCCTTCACCAACACCTACGCCCCGCTTGACCATTTGAAGGCACTTTACGCGGAAGCCCTGTCCGTGGACGGGGTAGTCGGATTGGCCATCGGCACCCGCCCGGACTGCGTGACCCCGGAGGTATTGGACCTGCTCGCGTCCCATGCCCGCCGGTTCCTTATCTGGGTCGAATACGGTCTACAGAGCGCCCACGACCACACCCTGGCACTGATCAACCGGGGCCACGATCTGGCCTGCTTCGAAAGGGCCGTGGCCGCCACCCAGGGCCGCAACATCAAGATCTGCGCCCACGTGATCCTGGGCCTGCCCGGCGAAACCCGCCAGGAGATGCTCGAGACGGCCGATATCATCGCCGGCATGGGCATCGACGGCGTGAAACTGCACCTGCTCTACGTGGTGCACGGCACCGCCCTTGCGTCCCTGTATCGAGAAGGCCGCTATCATTGTCTGGAACAGGAAGAATACGCCGATCTGGTCTGCGCCTTTATCGAACGGCTTCCCCCATCCATGGTTATCCAGCGCCTCACCGGGGATCCCCATCCCAACGAACTGGTCGCCCCGACCTGGTCTCTCGAAAAACGTAAAACCCTGGAGATGATCCTCGCCCGTTTTCGGGAACGTGACACCTGGCAGGGGAAATATTTTATTCCCGAATGATTCCTTGACGAATGGCCGAAGAGGAATTAAACATTTGTTTATATCGTCCGTTTTAAACAATTGTTTTCCACGACGAGGAGCCTCCCATGGCCCATTCCTCCCAAGACCGATCGGTTCGCGATAAAATCATCGACGTTGCCGGCGACGCATTCGGCCGCAAGGGATACAAGGCAACTACGATCCGCGAAATCTGCAAAGCCGCCGGTGTCAACGTGGCCGCGATCAACTACTATTTCGGGGGCAAGACCGAGCTTTACCGCACCGTGGCTACGGACCTGATTGCGTCGACCTTTGACCGCTACCCGGTAGATGAGGGCGTCGATGCCACCTCCGCTCCCGAGCAGCGCCTGAAGGCCTTTGTCCGGGGTGCCCTACGCCGCTTGCTCTCCCCTGACGGACTTTCCGGCTATCCGGGCAAGGGGCAGCTGGTGGTTCGCGAGCTGGCCGACCCCTCACCCTTCATGGACGACCTGGTGGACGCCTTCATCCGTCCCACGGCCGCCATTTTGGCTGACATTATTACCCAACTCCTGGGGCCCGGCGCCACCGCGCAGATGATCGCCCGCTGTCAGATCAGCGTCATCGGCCAATGCTTTCATTACGCCATGGCCCGCCCGATCCTCATCCGTCTGGCCGGGGCCATGGTTGCGGATGAATCGGCCATCGACGAACTGACCGACCACATCACCCGCTTTTCCCTGGCCGGCATCGCATCGGTGCGGCGGTATCTGACGGATCCGGCGGCCGAACCACGCCCGTCCGGCCGACCCAATGGAGAAACCCCATGAAAAAACGGCTGCGTATCCTCATTCCCATCGCCATCGCCATCGTCATCTTGGCCATCGCAGTCTGGAACGGACTGCTGAAACCACGCATCGGCCAGGGGGAGCTGCAACTGTCCGGTAACATCGACATCACCCAGGTGGACATGGCCTTCAAGGTCACAGGTCGCCTCCATGAGCGGCTGGTGGATGAAGGGGATCCGGTATCCCGCAATCAGCGGCTGGCCATACTGGACGACACGGACCTTGCGCTCCAACTCAAGAAAGTTCAGGCCGATGCCGGATATGCCGCCGCAGTGCTGGCGGAACTCGAAGCCGGTAGCCGCCCGGAAGAGATCCAGGCCGCCAAGGCGCGGGTCGGGCAGGCCCGGTCGCATCTGGAGGATCTGCTGAAAGGCAGCCGCAACCAGGAGATCGCCGAGGCCATGGCCGATGTCCAGCGGGCAAAAGCGGATGAGCGCACGGCCAACAGTCAGCTGGTGCTGGCTCAAGCCGATTTCAAACGTTACGCATCGGTATTCAAGACAGGTGGCGTCAGCCGCCAGGACTACGATACTCAGCGAACACGGCGGGATGCGGCCCAAAATGCCTTTTCCGCAGCCGTTTCGAGGCGCAAGGCCGCCGAAGAACGCCTCAGCCTGCGCAAAGCCGGCAGCCGGGAAAACCAGATTCGACAGGCCCGCTCGGCGCTGGCCCAGACCCAAGCCGATCTTGACCTGGTGGTGGCCGGCCCGCGCAAGGAAGCCATTTATCAGGCACGGGAACGCAAGGCGGCGGCCGATGCCGGGGTGGCCCTGGCCCGACAGCAGCTCGCCGACACCCAACTGTTCGCCCCCTTCGACGGCGTCGTGCTGAGCACCTCGGCCGAGCCGGGCAGCTATCTCTATCCCGGTACGCCCGTGCTCACCATCGGCGACTTGAAAAACGTCTGGCTGCGCGCCTTCGTGGCCGAGGCCGACCTGGGGCGCATCCGTCTGGGCCAGACGGCTTTGGTAACGGTGGATGCCTACCCGGACAGAACCTGGAAAGGCCGGGTCAGCTTCATCAGCAGCGCCGCCGAGTTTACCCCCCGGTCGGTGCAAACTTTCAAGGAACGCACCAACCTCGTCTACCGCATCAAAATCCAACTGGACAATCCGGACGGGGTGCTCAAACCGGGGATGCCTGCCGATGCGCGCGTCGAGGCGGCGCCGTGAATCGTCCGGATGATACACCGGCCATCCGGATCGAGAAGGCCACCCGTCGTTTTGGCGACCTGGCGGCCGTGGACGGTCTCTCCCTGACCGTCGCAGCCGGCGAGATCTATGGTCTGGTGGGACCGGACGGCGCCGGCAAATCCACGACCCTGCGCATGCTGGCCGGTCTGCTGGATCCGTCCGACGGAACGATCCGGGTGGCCGGCTGCGACCTGCCCGCAGAAAGCGGTGCCGTCAAGACCCATCTGGCCTACATGAGCCAGCGGTTCGGCCTTTACCCCGATCTGACCGTCGACGAGAATATCGTTTTTTATGCCGATCTTTACGGGATGACGCGCAAGGCCCGCGAGGAACGGCTCGACGAACTGCTCGACTTCTCCAATATGCGCCCGTTCCGCAAGCGTCTGGCGGGCAATCTCTCCGGTGGCATGAAACAGAAGCTGCAGTTGATCTGCGCCCTGATCCACACGCCCGAAGTGCTGCTGTTGGACGAACCCACCAATGGCGTCGACCCGGTCAGCGCCGTGATTTCTGGCGTATTCTCTATCGCATGCTCAAGTCCGGGGTGGCCATCCTGGTCACCACCGCCTATCTGGACGAAGCCGAACGCTGTAACCGCATCGGGCTGATGGACCAGGGCCGGCTTTTGGCCGAGGGCCGTCCGGACCAGGTGCGGGCATCTCTCAAGGCATCCATTCTTTCCGTCCGCAGTCCTGAAAGCCGACAGACCAGCCGCCTTTTGCGTGAACAACTGAGCGGCGTCACCAGCGTGGATCTTTACGGCGACAGCGTCCACATCGTCTGCCAGGACACGGCGGCCGTCACCCGCGACGCAACCCGGATTCTGGAACAGGCCGGCATCCCGGTGGATGAGATCCGCGCCGTCGCCCCGACCCTCGAGGACGTCTTCGTCAACACCGTCGCCCAGCCGGGCACGCCGGCCGCATCCATCGTCTCGACCCGCCTGCCGGTAACAACCCGTAGCGCGGATGCGGTTGCCGTCGAAGTCAAGGACCTGACCCGGCGCTTCGGCGATTTCGTGGCCGTGGACCATCTCCAACTGAGGGTCAACACCGGCGAGATCTTCGGTTTTCTTGGGCCCAACGGCGCCGGCAAGAGCACCACGATCCGCATGCTCTGCGGCCTGCTCAGTCCCTCGGACGGCGGCGGACGGGTAGCCGGTTGCGACATCGCCACCCAGGCCGAGGCCATCAAGCAGGAGATCGGCTACATGAGCCAGAAATTCTCCCTCTACGACGATCTCACGGTGTCGGAAAATATCGATTTTTACGGCGGCATTTACGGGCTCGACGGCTCCCGGTTGGCCGAACGCAAGCGCTGGGCACTGGGCATGGCCGGTCTGGAGGAACGCGAGCACCATCCCACCCGACTGCTGGCCGGCGGCTGGAAACAGCGTCTCTCCCTGGCCTGCGCCATCCTGCATCGGCCACCGATCATTTTCCTGGACGAGCCCACCAGTGGCGTGGATCCCCTGAGCCGGCGACGTTTCTGGGATCTGATCTACGACATGGCCGGGCGCGGGCGTACCGTGTTCGTCACCACCCACTACATGGAAGAGGCCGAATACTGCGACCGGGTGGCCTTGATCTATCGCGGCCGCATGATCGCCCTGGGCTCGCCCCGGGAACTGAAGGAACGGATGGTGGAGGAAACGATCCTTGATCTGCGATGCGCCAACGCCCAGGATCTCATGGATGACCTGGCGGCCCTTGCCGGCGTGCTCGACGTGGCCCTGTTCGGCGCGGGGCTACACATCAAGGTGAAGGCGGCGATCCCGGCCATGGCACGCATCCAGGCGCTGATCGACCAACGCGGCGCGGCCGACGCGACCCTGGCACCCATCGTGCCCACCATGGAGGATGTCTTTGTCGCCCTCATCGAAAAGGAAGATCGCCACAGTGAAACGGATCGATAACACGAAACTCCAACGGGTCGGCCGCCAACAGGGACGACGCCCATGAAATTGCAGCGGTTCCTGGCCGTGGCGCGCAAGGAGTTCATCCATGTGCTGCGCGACTGGCGCAGTCTGGTGCTGGCCATCGCCATCCCCATGCTGCTCATCGCGCTTTTCGGCTATGCGCTGACCATGGATCTCAAGCACGTGCCCACGGCGGTTTGGGACCAGTCCCGAACCGCCGAGAGCCGCGAACTGACCAGCCTCCTCGACGGCTCGGCCTATTTTTCCCTTGACCGCTATACCGACGGTTACCGGGAGCTGACCGATCTGCTCGATGCCGGCCGGATCATGGTGGCCCTGGTGATTCCGGCTGATTTCGCCGATCGGATCCGTGCCGACCGGCCGGTGACGATCCAGGCGCTGATCGACGGCGCCGATGCCAACAACGCCACCCTGGCCGCCGGCTACCTGGACGCCATCGGCACGATCTTCAACCGCCGGATGGTTGTCATGCCGCAGACACGGCGACCGCAGCAGACGCAGCTCGGCAGGATCGGCCTGGAACCGCGCGCCTGGTACAACCCGGACATGGAGAGCCGCAACGTGATCATCCCGGGGATCATCGCCCTGGTGATGGTGGTCATCGCCGCCATGCTGACCAGCGTCACCGTGGCCCGCGAGTGGGAGACCGGCACCATGGAGCAGCTCATCAGCACACCGATCCGGGTTCCCGAACTGGTTCTGGGCAAAGTGGTACCCTATTTTGTCATCGGCCTCGGCGACGTGGCCATTGCCGTGGCCATGGGCCGCTGGATTTTCAACGTCCCCTTGAGGGGCAGTACCGGGCTATTGTTCCTCTCGGCCTCGATTTTCCTCACCGGTGCTCTTTTTCTGGGTCTTTTGCTGAGTATCAATCTGAAAAACCAGGTGCTGGCCAACCAGATCGCCCTGTTCACCGGATACCTGCCGACGTTGATGCTCTCGGGATTCGTCTTCGGCATCTACAACATGCCGGTGGCGATCCAGGCGATCACGTTTATCGTGCCGGCGCGCTATTTCATCGCCCTGCTCAGGGGAATTTTCCTCAAGGGCATCGGCCTGGAGATTCTGGGCCTCAACGCGGTCCTGTTGACGGTTTATGCGGCGCTGATGGTGTTGCTCTGCCACAAACGGATGAAACTAAAACTATGATCCTGAGAATCCGCCAAATCCTGATCAAGGAAATCCTGCAAATGTTCCGCGACGTGCGCATGCGCGTGATGGTGCTGGTGATGCCCCTGGTGCAGATGACCGTATTGGCCTTTGCCCTGACCACGGACGTCAGGAATATCGCCACCGCCGTGGTCGATCCGGACAACACGCCGGTGAGCCGTGAGCTGGTGGCCGCGTTCACCGGCGGTGGCTACTTTGCCGTGACACACCGCCTGGACAGTGACCGGGGCGTCCGGGGCCTGCTCGACGCCAGCCAGGTACGCGCCGTGATTCGCATCCCGCAAGACTTCTCCGCCGACCTGCGCGCCGGGAAGGCCGTTGCCGTCCAGCTTTTGGTCGACGGCACCCTGAGCAACGACGCGGCCATCGCCCTTAATTACGCCAACCAGGCCGTCGCGTACTTCAATCAACGACGATCCGGCCCAGGCGCAAGGTCGGTCGATCTCACCGGCGAGCCCCTGCGGCTGAACATGCGGGCATGGTACAATCCCAATCTGGAAAGCAAATTCTATTACGTTCCCGGCCTGATCGCCGTCATGCTGATCCTCATCGGCCTGATGCTCACCTCCATGGCCATCGTGCGTGAAAAGGAGATCGGCACCATCGAGCAGGTAATGGTCACGCCCATCCGGCGGGCGGAATTCATCATCGGCAAGACCCTGCCGTTTCTGATGACCGGCATCTTGACCATGACCCTGATGCTCGTCATCGCACGCCTGATTTTCGGCATCCACATCCAGGGCAGCATTGTGCTGCTCTACCTGGCAGCCATGATCTACATTCTCGGCAATCTGGGACTGGCGCTGTTGGTCAGCGTCACCGCCCGAACCCAGCAGCAGGCATTGCTCACGGCGTTCTTCATCCTCGTACCGGCCATTTTGCTCAGCGGATTCATCTTTCCCATCCGCAACATGCCTGAACTCATCCAGTGGCTTACCGTGCTCAATCCCATGCGCTGGTTCCTGCAGATCATGCATGGCATCGTGGTCAAGGGGGTGGGCGTCCGCATTCTGTGGATGCCCTTGTGTGCCATGGCCGGCCTGGCCATTGGCTTTTTGACCTTGGCGATTTCGCGTTTCAAGAAAACGCTGGAATAAGGCTATTTCATTTGAGCACGGGCCGGGTTGTTTCGTCCCTCAACCCAACGTCTATCTTGTTACTGGACCGGCTGTCTGACCTCGGGCAAGCCGCAAGCCGAAGTAGCCGTCGCGCCCGTCAGGCGCGGCCCTGCGACGGTGGGCAGAGCGCACGCTCCCGCCGAAGCTGATCCAGGAACCGCCGCGCAGGACACGGCCGTCGCCTTCATCAGGTCCGGTCGGGTCGACAGACGCCTCCTCAGGGTATGGTCCATACCAATCCGCGCACCACTCCCAGACATTGCCGTGCATCTCATAGAGTCCCCAATCATTGCAGGGGAATGTCTTCACCGATACCGTTTCCTCACGATATTCTCCCTTGGGTCCGTTGTTATATGGATAGTTTCCATCAAAGTTGGCCTGATCGGTGCCGATGGTTTCCCCGAAATGAAACGGCGTCGTCGTTCCCGCCCGGCAGGCGTATTCCCACTGCGCTTCGGTGGGAAGCCCCACGTCCATCCCTGGAATTACGGCATTGAGCTTTTCGATGAAGTCTTGGCAATCGTCCCAGTTGACATTTTCCACCGGACGATCGTCCGCCTTGAAGCGACTGGGATTCTTGCCCATCACTGCTTGCCAAAGCGCCTGGGTGCAGGCCGTTTCCGCAAGCCAGTACCCCTGGGTAAGAAGCACCTCGTGCTGGTGCTCATTATCAAACCGCTCGGGTTCAGTATCGAGGGAGCCCATCATGAACCAGCCCGGCATGATCCAACGGAATCCATGACGAATGCCCTGGTACCTGAAGGCCATCCAAACGCCGTAACCATCCTGGCCCCAGTCCGATGCCCATGGCTCCGGGAACCTTTTGGGAATACGCGGATCGGCCGCGTCTCTTTCAACCGTGGGAACACTGTCGGTCAATGTCAGCTCCGTGATAAAATTCTGTTCGCTTCGATGTCATATCACCATTGGATCGGATCACCCGGCAAGCGTTCGACGTTCGCTTCCACGTCAACGCCTACTGACATGCCGGGGTCCTTTTGCTTTTTGCCAAGCCTCATGCACCTGGACAGGATGACGATCTGGTCAGACATTTGCCATCCGGCAAATCTTTGAGCTCGGGCAAGCCGCAAGCCGATGTTGTCGTTGCGCTCGTCAGGCGCGTTCCTGTTACGGTTGGCAGAGCGCACGTTCCTGCCGTTGTTGATCCAGGAACCGCCGCGCAGGACACGGCACGCCAGCACATTGATGACCGTCACCCTAAACCTTAAGCCTCTATCGTTACGGACCTTTCTAAATGATTTTTTCGCCATTGCATGCTGTCCGCATGCTGTGTCATGGCGTGAACCGCCGCATATCCCTGCTGTAATTTCTTTGCATCTATCGTTCCGCTGATGAATAGGCCTTCCCATTTACGCCGTAGCGCACCATATCTTCTTTTCCGGCGGGCACCCAATCGAATGGCCCCAGGTAAAACGCGAAAGCCGCAAAAACGGATACCACGTCGACTCTGATTGATTTGGACAGAGCTGGGCTTAACCCGCAAAGAGCGACGCTCTCGGAGATATGCTTCAACGGCTGCAAGCGTTCTTCCGGCAGCTTGTTTATCCATGCACCACCAAACCACATCATCCATATATCTTGCATGGGCAAAGGCTTTGAGGGTTTCCATGAGGTGGCGATCGAGCCCGTCAAGATAGTAATTTGCAAAATGCTGGGACGCCAGTGAACCGATGGGCAGTCCTTTGCCCGGGAGGGTTTGATAGCCCGATATAATCCTGCCAACCAGTGCCATGAAATTCTCTCCCTTGAAGCGCCGTTCCAAAAGCTGCAACAAGAGCCGCTGGTCAATGGTGTCAAAATAGTGCTCGATGTCAATCTTCACATACCAGGGGTATTTGCGCAATTTCGATTGGACGTGTCTTATGCCGCAATGAATCCCCTTGTCCGGGCGGCATGCAAAAGAGGATGCAACCATGGCGCGATCAATCAGCGGTCCCGCCAAGTTCATTATTGCATGGTGCAATACCCGATCCTTGAAACAGGCTGCATGGATTATCCGTTCTTTAGGATCGAAAATCCGAAATTGTTTGAACTCCCCTTCCGGCACCCGACCGGCGAGTATATCCCTGCTCAGCTGGTTCAGATTATGATCCAGGCAATGGAAAAACGTTTGCACCTCCGGACGGTGGCGCTTGGCCCTGGCTGCGTTTTTGGCTGCTTTGGCAAGGTTATGGAAACCAGCAATATCTTCTAGGTCGATGCGCAACCGTTTCAATTGACATTCCCTTCACCAACGGATGGGGAGGAATCATATTCGTTTCGCAACAACGCCAGAAATTCCTGACCATATTTCCCAATACGAGCTTTCCCCACGCCATCGATGGCGGCCAATGCCGATTGCGTGGTGACCCGTTGTTGAACCATGACGGCCAATTGTTCATTGGAGAACAGCGCATACAGTGGCAACCCCTCTTTATCGGCGATACTTTTTCTCAAACTCCTGAGTTTCGCAAATACGGCAAAATCCTGTTCGTTTAAAATTTCCTTGTAGTCGATACGGCTTTTCGGGAGATTCTTCTTGTCACCATCGCCGTCTATCCAGGTAACACAAACGGACCAAAAGCTTCGCTCGCCGTCAGCCACAAATTCCTTTTCCACATTCAGCACCTGGCATCCTGAACAAAATGTATTGAGCGACTGCTGGGAATCATCGGGGTGCCTCGCCGGAATACTGAAAAACGCATATTTCATGGTTTGAACCCCCTTTTGAATAATTTTTTCACGCGGGTGAGAACTTTCCTTGATGCTTGGGTTTTCTCCTTTTCCCTGGCAAGCTTGCTTTGTCCGGCTCCGCCGGACGCCTGGCCTGCCGGCTCGGTCTGACCTCGGGCAAGCCGCAAGCCGATGTCGTCGTTGCGCTCGTCAGGCGCGAACCAGTTACGGCAGGCAGAGCGCACGAACCTGCCGTAGCTGATCCAGGAACCGCCGCGCAGGACACGGCCGTTGCCTTCATCGGGTCCCGTCGGGTCGCAGACGCATCCTCAGGGTATGGGCCAATCCAGTCCGCACACCATTCATAAACATTGCCGTGCATCTCGTACAAGCCCCAAGCATTGCAGGGGAATGTCTTCACCGATACCGTTTCCTGATGATATTCTCCCTGGGGCGCGTTGTCGTATGGATAGTTCTCATCGAAGTTGGCCTGGTTGGTGCCGATGGTCTCCCCGAAATGAAACGGCGTGACTGTTCCCGCCCGGCAGGCGTATTCCCACTGCGCTTCGGTGGGAAGCTCCACATCCAACCCTGGGATTGCGGCATTGAGCTTTTTTATGAAATCTTGGCATTCATTCCAGCTGACATTTTCCACCGGACGATCATCCCCCTTGAAACGACTGGGATTATTGCCCATCACCGCTTTCCAAAATGCCTGGGTACAGGTTGTTTCCCCAAGCCAGTACCCCTGGGTGAGAATCACCTCGTGCCGGTGTTCATCCTCATACCGTTCTGGCTCGGTTTCAGGTGACCCCATCAGAAATTTGCCCGGCATGATCCAACGCATTCGCTGAGAAACGCTTTTTATTTGAAAATCAGCATAAATCCCATACCCATCCAGGCCAAAATCTGTCGCCCAAGATGGTCTTTTAAAACCGATATCAAAATTTTCCGCCAAATCATCCTGATCCCACCAGAACCCTTGCTCCACAACGATTTCGGGACCACTTGCGGTCCAACTTCCGACCGGGTACTTTCCAGGAGGAAACCAGTATATGTGCCGTGTTTTTTCTTTCTCCTGTAAAATCAGGAACAGCCCCTTTTCGTCGCGCCCCCACCCTGTCGCCCAGGATGGCCGCGCCTGGCAGTCCAGAATGATTTTCTGGTGGGTGGTGATCAGCTCTACCCGGCCTTCCATAGGAACATCAACGGGCACGCGTTCCTTATGATTCAGATTCACGGCATATTCGTGTGAATGGCGCGTCTCAATTTCCCTTACCTGCAGCACGCCATTGGAAGAGACGAGATCGACGACCGGGCTGCCGCCTGGAAAGATCGCACCCCCGAAGGAGCCGAATTCCGATCGATTCGCGGCAATGAATCCCTGCCCCTTTCTGAACAGGGTATAATACCGGACCGATCCTTCCGGGGCGAATACCCAGGTCGCACAAGCGGGATCCATGCCTTCGGGTAAAACAATCTTTCCACGCGTCCACGCATCCTGGTTGGCCTTGGCCCACAAGGCGCACAGGGCGTGGCTTTGCCACATGGGTGGATCCCACCCGTGACGGTGCATGAGACGCTTGATCCACGATTCAAGCCCGGCCATTTCCCTGAATTCCGGCGTTGACAGGGTCCGCAAACTGCTCCAAAAGAAACACTCCGCCTCTTCGGAGGGTTTTCCTTGAAGCAGCGTGTCCGCAATCAATTGCTCCTCTTTTCCAACGGCTGGAGACAAATGCCGGTGATGGGATTCGATAAGCTTGCAAGCGCTCTTTTGTATGTCAGGGGCATTATTTCGGACAAAATCCGCTCTGTGGATTGCAACATGCGCGGGATCAAATGAAAAACCGGTATATCCCCGCCGGACATGGTCATGATTCCAAACCGCGGCTTCGTTCCCTGCGTCACACTGGTCGACGGGCAACAGCATACGCACAGCTCGCAGCAAGGCAGGCTCGACACGAATGGCTGGCGCCAGCAACGCGAGAAGCCGCTCGGTTCCGTCGCGTTTTGTTTCCAAGGGTTGACGCCCTACGCCTTTTTTCCCGAACGCGCCTCGTTTGGGTAGACGCATCCCCCTGTCCCAGCAGGCCATGCGATATAGTGATGTCAGCTCACGGGTCCACAACCGATACGGCGCCGGTGTCAAGACAACTGGCTGGAAATTGGATTGTCTCAATTTGTGGCCAAATTTAACCCAATCGTTTTTTAGCTTGGCATCTCGGGAAAACAGCCCCAAATCACTGATGATTAAAATGGGTGTGCCCGGTTCCGGGTTTTTAAAGGGTAAATGCGAAAGGGGCGCTTTACCAGGCCTACTGACAGGTCCGGATGGGCCATTTTCGAAAAGTTGCAAATCAAGACCCAGCCTGCCCCTGACCTTTAGCACATTCCTATAAAGTTGCCTGGCGTCCTGTAAAAACGGTATGAGCCTTGTATCGGCATCAATAAGTAATACACAGCGGCGGGCCCACCCTGGCCTGTAGATGCGGGGGAGTCGCTTCATTGGCCGCATTTCGGCGGTAGACTGAATAACCTTGGGAATATCGATGGCTCCAAGGTCTTTTATTTCACCCAAGATGCTTCGTTGAAATGGCCACATGCGTGCCCAGGGACACAAGGGTTGGTGAACCGGCGGATGCTTATCCGGATCGGCGTTGATCGATTCGTCATCAAGGGCAACGGCCTCGATAAACGCCTTTGGCGCCTGCTGGTCCATTTCATCCGGATTTAGGAATTCACATGATCGCGGCCGCCAAAAAGGGATCGATATGTTTGTTTCACTCGACGTCGCCTTGGGCGGAAGGTCACCCTCTCCTTTTTCTGGTTCCCCAGGCTTCGAACCGTCGATAGCATCATCCGGCGTCGGTTTTTTAGTTTCATCTTTCAGACAGTAACCGGCAACAAAGCTCGCAGGAATCAAGGCGTCCGCACCAAAAGCCCCATAGAGCCTGATCAGATCAGCTCTTGAGATTGCCGGTTTGCCGCTGATTTTCATTAGGGCACCCGCTCATATTTAACCAATGCAAAATGACTGATGGCCGTAAGGGTCTTGAGTTGCTCGTCCTTGTCCTCCTTGGCAATACCGACCACAGCTCTGAGGATATCAAGATACTCCGCCTGGCCCGGTGTGGGCAGATTTAATTTTTCCGCCTCTTTGCGATCCTTGACCAACTGCGTGGCGGCCTCTTTTCTTACATCCATATGGCACTGGTCTCCAAAATGAACCTTGCCGCGCTCGCAAAGCCAATTGATGAGTTTGTCATCACCTTTCGGTAAATCGAGGTGCAGCACCATGCACCTGCGTATGAATGCGGCTGGCAGCTCCCGCTCTTCATTGGTTGTGATAACGACCAGCGGAACCGGATCCCCCTCGTTGACCTGAACCGGCTCATCCATATGGGGTACGGAAAAGGAACCATTTCCCAGGGTTTCCAGAAGCCCGTTGGGAAGATCTGCATCCGCCTTATCGATCTCGTCAATAAGCAGTACCGTCCCTTGTTCTGAAGTCCAGTCCACGGGCTTTTCCGGTCGACGGGCCGCCTTGTTGCTTTTCGCGTATTGTTTTTCGGCTGCTGTCCAGTTGAAGGCCCACCATAAGGCTCCAGGATTTAGAAAACATATAGGATCGAGGGGATTTTTCATATTTCTCTCACTATCCGGCAGCAGGTCTTTGATCGTGTCGCCAACGGCCCCGATCAGCCCGAGCGTCTGGGCAGCGCCTAATCTCGCCACGGCATCGAAATAATATTGAAGGTCCTGGCATTCGCTTCTCGAATGCACCACCTCGGAGATAAACGCGCGCCCCAGATAATATGCCGCGGCCCTGGCCAGTTGACTTTTACCGGTACCCGGTTCGCCGCGCACCAACAGCGGCCTTTCCGCCGCAACAGCAGCCTTGATTGCCCAGAGGCTTTTTTCATCGAATTGATGCCGGGTCTCGGGCCATGTACCCGTTTTGGGCAGTGTCACCGGCTCCGTCAGCACCTTTTCCGGGATTGCCATGACAACTCCTTTTGTTAACGGAAAAAGTTCTCGATATACATATAGAACGTTATTTCAGAGACATTGAACGCATCCCCCGGCTCGTCGGTGTTGTGAAAAATCACCTGCAGGTCGGGAAGATCGTTTAGCAACGCCGTGTATACGTCACGATCAATCGGGCAAGAGGTATCCGAGCGTCGAATCACCAGATATTTTCCTTGACGATGTCCATGGAACCACTTCAGCTGCGCATTCAAGGCCTCGTCATCATCACGTGTAAAATGGTCTGGAATATCCTTTTCTCCCCAGTACAGGTTCATGTAGCCAAAAATCGATCGTTTGATTTCATTGACCTTATTGACCGCTGCAATACCGCTTTCCAGAAACTTGTCATCCGGTGCTGGCATCCGGTGGGATCCAAACAGGGTCGCATTTTGCAGGTTAAACCGCGCCTGTCGCCGATTCAGCGCAGCATGAATGATCTCGATACCGGTATCGCGCTTGACGGGCAACTCGATGGCGCCTGGATATTCCTCCAGATGCAACCGCTCTCGATTGGTCTCCAGCCACGCCGAATTTACCGCGAGCAGCACCAACCAACCCAAAATATCCTCAACACCCCGACGAACGTAGCTTAAAGCCCCCTCACCGGCATTGTTTTTTCAAGCGCCTTGATTGCTGATTCCTTTGCCAGGCTGACCAGCATCAGGGCATCCGTAGTTTTCAATTTAACGAGCGCAGCTGAAATAGCTGCTGGACGTTTCGCATCAACGCCCTCCTTTTCAAGGAATTCCTTCTGGAAGCCATTAACCAATTCTGTTAGCCCCGGCCCGTCAAGCGTTTCAGCGATCTTCGCTTCAACCTGGACTTTCAGATCGCCAGGAACGCTTACACCGATTTCAGTGTACCAGGTTGGATGTTTCTGGTGATACGCTTCCTGCAACGCCTCAAGATCATCAAATGCGCTCAATAAGGTTGCGGCAGTCACCCCGCCGCCCCCAAGCATCGAATTTTTATCGTCGGTGAAATTGATCATCCCACAAACGCGTTTGGTTTCCATGTTAAGCACTGGCGAGCCGCTCATCCCGCCACGGATGTTGTCCATTTTAACTTTCAACATAGGGGGCTTATCATCCGAGTATCCCTTGCATTCGAAAGTTGCCGGCTCAGCATGTTGTGCTTCTTTGGGATAACCGAATGTTGATAGCCTATCGTACGTAAGACACGCCCTTCCTAAAAGAACGCATGGGGGGTGTGGTTCAGGCATGGGATGGCATTGCAAAAGCGCAACATCCTCATCCGGCATCCATTTATCCGGTAAGACCGTTGCTGTTGAAAAATCATCGTTATCCTGCCAACGAACCTTGATGGTGCCCTTTGGATCACCGTAAAAATCATTTGTCTTTCGATTACCGACAACATGCGCACAGGTGACAATAAGGCCAGGGACGACAAAAAAACCGGTACCGACGGCCTGCGGAGAGATCAATTTGACGACACATGCATGCATGAGATCAATTACAGGATGATCCATCGACATGCCCTCACTTGCCTTTGTTATCCCATTCCAATGTAATTTCCAGGATCCCCTTCCCCGCCCCTTTTACAATCATGGTTGTCAATGCCCCTGATTCGACGGCCATCTCGACACCGAATTTCACTGTGGCCTTATCCGGTTTTGCCTTGTCCAGCGCTCCTTTCAATTCGCTGACGATATCTTTTAACGTTTCTGAAAAATCTTTGAAGGAAAGGTCATTCAACCCAGCCACATCCTCTCGCCCGGGTCCTTCTTGAGGAGTGACTTCAATTTTAATTGTAGTGCCATTCGCCAATTTTACCGGTACGGGTTCGGTTTTTGTCTGGTCCATCAGGCCTCCTATGGAGCGAAAGTAATGCTGAATGAATTGTATTGAAATTTTGACGTGAGGCTGAAGATCATGGAACGTACTGGTTTTTCTATCAAAGTATATCCAGCCTGGCAATAATCGAATTTCTTATGGTGAACGCTCACCCGAAATATCCGTAATGTCGTGATTAGGAAAAAACGGTATTGTTGACGCTGGCTTGTGCTGAGTGTAAGGTCGGCGTGTCATTTCGAATCAGTGTCTACCCAGAAATAGGGAAATTTGGTCGAGATCAAGGCACGCGAAAATTTTACCGCAGGCATATAGTTGATATTCCAAGGATAATTTTTTTGCACAACACGGATATCGGAAAAATTGGACATTTCTGGATGAACACGAATTAGGGAAAAACAAGGAGTTGATCCCGCATGAATGGTTTTCTCAACTGGTGGCAGCATCTGCCGGAACATATGGATCCGGTAATTTTTCAGATCGGCAGCTTCCGGCTGCAGTATTACGGCCTCATGTATATTGTGGCTTTTGCCTTCACCTACGGACTGGCCGCCTACCGGTTGAAGCACGAGGATCGTTTTTCCATCGACATCGAACAGCTTCAGGGATTGATTACCGCCTTGATCCTGGGACTGATCATCGGTGCGCGCATCGGGTACGTGATCTTCTACAACTTCTCATACTACCTGCAGCACCCGCTGGAAATCATCCTGCCGTTTCAATTCTCCGGCGGGTTCCATTTCACGGGAATATCGGGCATGTCCTACCATGGCGGATTGATCGGCGTGGTGATCGCGGCGCTCATTTTCGTACGCAAGAACAAGCTGTCGTTTCTCGACATGGCCGATCTGATCGTCCCCTGCATTCCGCTGGGCTATACCTTCGGCCGGTTGGGTAATTTCATCAATGGTGAGCTCTACGGACGGGTGACCACCCATGCCATCGGCATGTTCTTCCCCCTGCGCCCGGGCCTGGACGACGCCACCCCTCGCAGCTCTATGAGGCCTTTTTCGAGGGCATCGTCCTTTTTATCATCCTGTGGAGCATCAAGGGGCGCGTCAAAACCCGTGGCGCCATGCTGGCCCTCTACCTCATGGGCTACGGGATCGCACGCTTTTTCATCGAATATGCCCGGCAACCCGACGCCCAGCTGGGATTCGTGTTCCTCTCCTTTTCCATGGGCCAGATGTTGTGCATGGCATGGTGCTGGCTGGCGGGGGGCTGCTGGTCCTTCTGAAAAAAAGACCCGACGCCGGCGCTTAAGAGTAGTAATAGGGAACTGCTGTTAGTGAACCGGGAACTCAAGATTGTCGTCTCCAGTGGGTATTCCTTCAATGGCCAATTGTCGACGGCGCTGGCCGACGGTGCTGCCGGGTTCATCCCCAAGCCATTCAGTGCGCTGGAGATGCTCAAAGCGGTCAGAGAAGTGCTGGACCGGTGAAATGCTGCTGCCCGATGGATATTGGACCGGGATCGCCTATGGCGAAACCGCCTCCAGCACCCGCCCCCGCGATGTAAATGAGATTCCCTGCTGGGTCTTGGTACTGATCATCACCGATTCGATGAGCGGCTCGGCCACGGGCTGCCCCGCCTGCCAGGCCACGATGAATTTGGCCCCCGAACCGCCGCTTTTGTCAGACTCGGGCACCACGAAACGTAGGGTGGCCATGGCCCCCAACGGCTGGGGCGACGCCAGGTAATGTTTCAGGAATTTGCCTTCCGAATCGTAATAGTCCACCGCCATGATGGTGATGGCGTGTCTGCGGTCGGTGTTGCGGATGCTCAGGGTAGCGGCTAAATAAAACGGCTGCTCCCGGTCACCGCTGTAAATGTGGGAATAGACCGGCACATAGACGGTCTGGCTTTTGAACAACGGCATGTCGCAAACGCCGACGGGGTGGGCCCGCCGCCGATCGCCGCCAGCTGCAGGCAAAATACGGTCGTCAAGCCGATCAAATTGAGGCGCTTCAGCATCCTGGAACTCCCTTCATTGATTTTTGTATGGTATGAAAGGCCAATTGGTCGACCCTTCTTTTAGGGTCGACGCTTTCTTTATCAATATGGACGACCGAAGGCAAATGCTTGAAGCGGGTTTGATTATCGTCAAATCCACCCAACCCACCAAGAAAGATTTATCGTCATGGGGCCATCCCTAAAAATCCTGTCGCTGCTGTGGCTGGTCAACCTGGCGCCGCCGATTGCTTCACTCGTGCTGCGGGAGCGTTTCCGCACGCCCGTGGATGGGGGCTGCCGGCTAAAAGATGGCCGGCGGCTTTTGGGAGATCATAAAACCCTTCGCGGGGTTTTGGCCGGTATCACCACCGGCGGGCTGATGGGATGGCTGCTGGGCATGCCGCTTGGCATCGGCCTGAGCTGCGGTTTCCTCAGCATGGCCGGCGACTTGTTGACCAGCTTCGTGAAACGCCGCCTGGGAAAGCCCAGCGGTGCGGTGGTCGCCGGCCTGGACCAACTGCCCGAGGGGGCGCTACCGCTGCTGGTGCTGGTCCCTTATGCCCGCTTGGGTGTGGCGTCGTATGTCGGTCTGCTTCTGCTGTTTGGTGTGGGCGCCTATGTGGGTTCGTTTCTTTTTACCTGGATTTCACTCAATCGCACGGGCCGGCGCTACCGCCGCAATTTGCCCCTGACCGGCAGGCTACGCGAATGGCGAGCCTGTGACACGGCCTACCACCCCCTGCATCCGGTAATCAATGTCGATCGGAACATCTATTACCAGCTATTGATGAAAACGGCCTTCCGGTTGACATGGCTGTATGGGCGAGGCCGGAAAAACGCTCTGTCCATCCGGCTGAACACGGTAACCTTTCATTTTGATGATCTGCCGGCCGCCTTTGACGGCTATACGATCCTGCTTCTCACCGATTTGCACCTGGACGGGCTGGCCGGTCTCGATCAGGCGATCATCTCCCTGGTCGCGCCGCTCAGCGTGGATTTGTGCCTATTCGGCGGCGACTACCGGGCCAAGCTGTCCGGTCCCTACTCCAAAGTGCTCATTCGCATGCGCCGTCTGCTGCATGCCATCGACACCCGAGACGGCTGTTATGCCGTACTGGGCAATCACGACTGCATCGGCATGATCCCGCCGCTGGAAAAGCGGGGGCTCCGTTTTTTGGTCAACGATGCGGTTTCCCTGGCCCGGGGGGAAGACCACCTCTGGCTGGTGGGCATCGATGACCCCGCCTACTACCAGGCCCACGATCTGCGCATCGCCTTTGAAGATGTCCCCGCCGGGGCCTTCACCATCCTTTTGGCCCACTCCCCGGATGTCTATGACGAGGCCGCCGCCTATGGCGCCAGGCTCTACCTGTGCGGCCACACCCACGCCGGGCAGGTTCAGCTTCCGCGAATCGGGCCGGTGGTCACCCATTCCCGCGCCCCCCGAGAATACACCAAGGGCAATGGCAATTCGGCCGTATGCAGGGCTACACCAGCACCGGGGCCGGTGTTTCCGGTGTGCCCGTGCGCTTCGGTACCCTGGGCGAAGTGGTCCTGCTGCGCTTGAAGCGGGACGCCCCGCCGTCTCCAACCAAACCGTTCCCGACGCCTTGATGTTTCTGCCGCCGCTTTGCTGGATCAAGCTTTGTCTTCCCGACTCGGCAGGTTGCTCTCGTCGGTGATAAAGGGTTTGATATCCAGAATCGGCGTCCCGTCTAGCATGTCCACGCCTTTCACGCGAAGTACATTCTTATCGCGCCCCAGCACGGTCAGCACCGACAGTCCGATGGGATTGGGCCGCCTTGGCGAACAAATACTGAACACGCCCGACGTTTGATTCCGATGGGGCGGGGTTTGCTTTAACAGTTCGGGTGTAAAGGGCGCGCTTTTGTGAAAATGAAAAAGCACCACGATCTTTTGCCCGGCAATGACATCCGCAAGCCCCTCAGTGTACTGGGGGTCGATCACCAGTGTGCCCTCGACGTCCGACACCGTCCAATGGCGCGGAAGGCTGTCGGCTTCGGTATGGGCGGTTCCAATCGGTTCCAGGTTGATCGGCATGGTCTTTTCTATCCTTTTTTTTTGGCTTTGATTTCCCGCCATTTGGCCAGTCGCCCGGCGATCATCTTCTCGTAGCCCCGTTCGGTGGGGAAGTAAAACAGGCTGCCGGCAATGGCCTCGGGAAGGTACTCCTGCACGGCGTAACCGTCCTTGTAGTCGTGGGCGTAGCGATAATCCTTGCCATAGCACAAATCCTTCATCAGCGTCGTGGGGGCGTTGCGGATGTGCAGGGGCACCGGCAGCGCCCCTTTTTCATGGACCAACTTGCGGGCCGCGTTCCAGGCCCTGTAGACGCCGTTGCTCTTGGGCGCGGTGGCCAGATAGACCGCCGCCTGGGCCAAGGCCAGATCCCCTTCCGGGTGCCCCAGGAAACGAAAGGACTCCATGGCACCCAGGGCGATGCGCAGGGCAAAGGGATCGGCATTGCCCACATCCTCGGAGGCGAAGCGCACCATGCGCCGGGCCACGTATAGGGCGTCCTCGCCGGCCTCGATCATCCGCGCCAGCCAGTAAAGCGCCGCATCCGGGTCGCTGCCGCGCAGGCTTTTGTGAAAGGCGGAGATCAAATTGAAGTGTTCATCCCCCTGTTTGTCGTACAAAAGGGCCTTTTTCTGCAGGGCCTTCTCCACATGCGCCAGGGTGATGCTGCGCAGGCCGCCTTCGACCGGTGGTGGCTCGGCCAGGGTCAGGGTGGCCGCTACTTCAAGACTGCCCAGGATGCTGCGCGCATCTCCGGAAGCAATGTTGACCAAGTGCCGACGGGCCTCATCCGCCAACGCCAGTCCAAGTCCCCCCAGACCGGCCGGCACGTCTGCCAGGGCACGGTCGACCACCTGGCCCAGAGCCTCATCGGATAACAAATTGAGGGTGATCACCCGGCAGCGGGAAAGCAGCGGAGAGATGACCTCAAACGACGGGTTTTCGGTGGTCGCGCCGATCAAGGTGATCAATCCGGACTCCACATGGTGCAGGAAGGCGTCCTGCTGGGCCTTGTTGAAACGGTGGATCTCGTCCACGAAAAGAATCGTGCGCTTGCGTTGGAATTGGCGCTGCTTTTTGGCTTCGTCGATGACCTCGCGGATCTGCTTGACACCGGACAGCACCGCCGAGAAGTGGACGAAGTGGGATTCGGTTTCAAAGGCGATGATGCGCGCCAGGGTGGTTTTGCCGCAGCCGGGCGGCCCCCACAGAATCATGGAGAAGATGCGGTCGTTCTCGATGGCGTGGCGCACCAGGGATCCCGGACCGGTGACCGCTTCCTGACCAAAAAGATCCGCCAGCCGCCGGGGCCGCATGCGCTCGGCCAACGGGCGCTCGGTATCGGTCTCGATTTGGGCTTGTTGATCGAAAAGTTCCATGCTTGAGTATATATACCAGCGGCACGCGTAAGAAAAGTCGGCCGCAGCGAAAATGAGAGAAACCACAACAGCATGGGAGAATGCGATCATGCCGTATCTTTTTGCCGAGAAGCTCTACACGGGGACCGATGTGAGAAAGCGCACCTACCTGTCGTTCGATGATGCCACGATTGTCGACGTATCCCCAAAGAAACCCGCCGGCGGCACATCGATTGGCGAATTCGCGGTGGTAACGCCGGCCTTCATCGATCCGCACAGCCACATCGGCCTGTATCGTGCCGGAGAGCCGCAATCCGACGGCGAGGGTAACGAAAAGACCAGGCCCATGCTTTTTCTGCCCGACGCCTCGACTCGCTGCAGATGGACGATCCGGCCTTTACCGATGCCATTGAAATGGGCGTCTTGTACTCCTGCATCGTCCCTGGCAGCGGCAACATCGTCGGGGGCTTGTCGGCCGTGATCCGCCACTTCGCCAAAAACAGCAGCGCGGCCCTCATCGGACGCGCCGGCGTCAAGGCGGCCTTGGGCTACAACCCCATGTCCACCCGCACCTGGAAAGGTGAGCGCCCCACCACGCGTATGGGGGCTGTGGGGATGTTTCGGGAAAAGCTCTATCAGGTCAAAGACAAGATGGATCGTTGGTCAACGGCCAGTAAGAAAGAGCAGGCGAAAATCGAATTCAGTGCCGAAGAACGTGTCCTGCGGGATCTGATCGAGGGGAAAACCCGGCTGCGAACCCATGTCCACAAGATCGACGATATCGCTGCACTGCTGCGTTTGGTGGACACCTTCGGCCTGCGGGTCACGGTCGAGCATGCCAGCGATGTAAACCAGCCGGAAATTTTCGCCGCTTTGAAAAAACGTAACATTCCCGTGGCCTACGGCCCGCTGGATGCTTTTGCGTATAAAGTCGAGCTCCGCCACGAGAATTGGCGCAACATCCGCCACCTGCTCGATTCAGGCGTTTCCTTCGGTTTGATCACCGACCATCCGGTGGTTCCGTCGCGCAACCTGCTGCTCACCACCCGCTGGTTTCTGCGTTGCGGGTATACCCGGCAGCAGGCCATCGAACTGATCTCTCGCAAGAATGCGGCGTTTTTAGGAATCGAGAAGACGGTCGGCACCCTCGAGAAAGGTTACTGGGCCTCGTTCAGCGGTTGGAACGGCGACCCCTTTGACCTCGCGGCATTCCCGGTGACCGTTTATGGTGAGGGGCAATGTCTGTATCGGTCCCAATCCGTCAGATGAAGCCGATCAGCGCCGCTCCCGCCGTTTGCGTTTGCGATTCACCGGTGTGCGCTTCTTGTTCAGAAAATCCGGATTCTTGCCGGTACGCTGGCGCAGCCACAGTCGGAGGGGGGTCTTGTCCAGGCCGAAGGCATCCCGCAGTTGGTTGGTCAGATAGCGCTGGTAGGAGAAATGAACCGCATCCGGAAAATTCACGAAGCTGACGAAGGTCGGTGGCCGCGTCGAAACCTGGGTGGCGTAGTAGAACTTGAGCCGCTTGCCCTTGTGCAGGGACGGCGGCGTCCGTTCGATGGCCTGGGCCATGACCTTGTTGAGCTGGCCGGTGGTGATCCGTATGGCGTACTGCCCGTAAACCTCGTCCACAATGGGGAAAATGCGCTGGACGCGCAAGCCGGTCTTGGCCGACACGGTCATCACCGGAGCAAAACCCAGGAACTTGGCCGTCATGCGCAAATTCTCGGTCATGCGCTTGAGAGCCTTGCCGTCCTGGTTGTCCACCCGATCCCACTTGTTCAAAAGGAAAATCGCCCCGCAGCCACGATCAAAGGCATAGCCGGCCACCCGGACGTCCTGCTCGCTGATGCCCTCCTCGGCGTCGATGATAATCAGGGCCACATGGCAGCTCTCCAGGCTGCGCAGGGCCTTGATGATGGAGAACTTTTCCAGACGCTGGGAGACCTTGCCCTTGCGGCGGATACCGGCCGTATCGACAAGCACATAGTTTTTGCCCTCGCGGGTAAAGGCCGTGTCGATGGCGTCACGCGTGGTGCCGGCGACCTCACTGACCACCAGCCGCTTCTCCCCCAGAATAGCGTTAATCAGCGAGGATTTGCCTGCATTGGGTTTGCCGATCACGGCAATGCGGATCGCATCGGTCGCGTCCTCTTCTGCGGCGACATCGGGAAAGTCGTCGGTCAGGGCGTCCAGAAAATCGGCAACCCCGTAGCCATGCTCGGCCGAGACGGGAAAGAGGTGATCGATCCCCAGCCCGTAAAAGTCGAACAGGGCTTTCTCCTGCCCCTCCCCATCGATTTTGTTGACCACGAAGTAAACCGGTTTGGTCACGCTGCGCAGGGTGTGGATCAGGTCAGTGTCAAAAGGCGAACTGCCGCCCTTGCCGTCCAGCACCAGAATCACCGCATCGGCGTCGGCGATGGCCTGCTCCACCTGTTGGCGGATATGGGGTGCAAAGGCATCCGCGTCCCCTTCGGCGAAACCACCGGTATCCACCAGGGTGAAGGCTTTTTCGTTCCAGCGGGCATCCCCGAAATTACGGTCCCGGGTCACGCCGGGCAGGTCGTCCACAATGGCATCCCGGGACCGGGTGATACGGTTGAAAAGGGTCGATTTGCCCACATTGGGCCGCCCCACAATGGCAACGATGGGTTTCATGGGTTGTTTCTATTTCCGTTTGTGATCATTCCGGTCCGACAACCGGCGGCAATCAATCCTACAGAGCTATATCCCAGGTTCAAATCCCGTGTCAAACGGGCTGAAAAAAAGACCGCTGAAACGTGGGCCGGCAGGGAAATGAGTTTCACGGGCATGGTTTTTTGGTGTAGGGTAAAGAAGCCACGACAAAAACAAAGACCGCTTTTTACATCCCACCGAAAGGAAACGGTCATGCCGGATCTTGCCTATCTGAACGGGGAAATCATGCCCATCGACCAGGCGCGTGTTCCCATCGAGGATCGCGGTTACCAGTTCGCCGATGGGGTCTATGAGTATATCGCCAGCTATGAAGGCCGCCTTTTCAGGCTTGAGGCGCACCTGGATCGGCTGGAACACGGTTTGCGCGAACTGGGCTATGCGCCGATCCCGCGTCCCCATCTCCGATCGGCGATCGCCGAGCTGTTCCAACGCGCCGGCTACGCCCGGGCCGGGATTTACATCCAGATCACCCGGGGGGTAGCCCCGCGCAATCATGCCTTTGCCACCACGCTCACGCCCCAGATCGTCATGACCGTCCGCGAGATCAAGGCAATTCCGGCCGACCTGCGCGACAACGGCATACAAACCATCACCGTGCGCGACCTGCGCTGGAGCCGTTGCGACATCAAGACCACCCAACTTCTGGCCAACTGCCTGGCCAAGCAAAAGGCCCTCGCCTCGGGTTATTATGACGCCATTTTCGTATCGGATCAGGATATCGTCCGCGAAGGCACGAGTTCCAACGTATTCGCCGTCTCAAACGGGCGCTTGACCACCCACCCGCTGACCCCGCATATCCTGCCGGGCATCACCCGCATGGCAATCCTGGAGATCTGTGGCGAGATCGGTCTGGAATTCAGCGAATCCTTTTTCACCCGGGAAAATCTTTATGCCGCGGATGAGGTTTTCCTCAGCGGTACCGTGACCGAAGTGCTTCCGGTGATCGGCGTCGACGACCGGATCATCGCCAACGGCGGCGTTGGACCGATCACCCGTCAGCTTTACGCAGCCTTAGGTGCAAAGGCACTCGACCGGCCGGATGTCAGATGACATGGTGGTGATGCGGGCGATCCGGCACGATCGATTTGGCCACCCGCCTGGCCCGCAGGAGATGCTCGCTGGCACCGATCCGTTCAAAGAGGGCGATGCTTTCCTTCAACACCGGCATGGCCAAATCCGCACGTTTTCCGGCCAGGTAGAGTCGTCCCAGGTCGAAACAGGCTTGCCCCTTGATTCCCAGGGCGCCGATCTGCCCGGCGATCCGGATGGCCGCCTTGAAATGGCGCTCCGCCAGCCTGGCGGCCCGAGGCCGATGGCCGATGAGGAACCCCAGGTTGCGCAGAATCACACCAGGCCGCAAACGGTGCTCTCCCAATACCATATTCAGGTAAACATTGCCGAGCAGGTAGTGCGCCATCTGAGCATGGTAATGCTTGCCGATGGCCATGTACTTGACCGTGTAGTCCAGAAAAGCCTTGGCTCCGGCCCGAAGCCTCCCCCGGGCCACCGCGATGGCGGTGGACAGGGCTTCGGCGGTCTTTCCGACGAGGTCGTAGCCACACGCCTGGCAAAAGTGCATCACATTCCCGAAATGCCGCTCCGCTTGAGAGAAGTCAGCCATGGAAAGGTAGGCCCAGGCCATGATGAATTCGGCGTTGCAATGGAAATACGCATCCGCCGGCCCATCGATGGCCAAGCGGCACTGGTCGATGGCGCTTTTGAAATCACCGGCCACGAAGGCCCCCATGCCGTAGGCAGATAGGCACCGGAACGGCTGTTGGCATCTCCGGTTTGTTCGGCGTGGGCCAGCATGCGGGCTCCCAATGCATGGCACTGCGACTGTCCCCGCGGAACATATGGGTCACGGCCATACCGGTGTAAAGGGAACGCAGTAGATCCTGATCCATTTCATCCGACCAGAAAGTGTCTTTTTCGCGGAAACGGAAGGCCGCGCATTCCGCTTTTTCAGCCACTTGCAAGGCTTCTTCCAACCGCCCCATGTCGGTACAGGTCCAGATCAGGTGCGCGGCGGCAAAGGCGACGACCTTATGATCATCGATCGGCTCGCCAATGGCAATGGCCGCCTGCAGATAGTCCCGCGAAATGGCAAGCTGTTCCCGTTTCTGGTAGGCACATCCCAGACAGGCGAGAAACAGCCCTTTAAGATGAGGGTCAGGGCTGGTCCTGGCGACGGTTTCATAGGGGATCAAAAGGGACAGGGCATCCCGATAGCGTCCCCGCAGATGAAAAACAAAGAACCATTCGATGAGAAGGGACAGCAACCGGCCGTGGTTTGCATCGGCCGGCGGCACCTTCAGCGCAAGGATCCGAAAGGCTTTTTCATAATACTGATGGGCCTCGGCAACCGCGTATTTTTTCAATCCCTTGCGTGCCGACCGCCGCAGATAGTCAACCGCCTTGTCCTGGCTGTGGCCACTGCTGAAGTGATGGGCCAGGGTCTCGGCCAAAGCGTCGGTGCATCCCGCGGTCCCGTCTTCCAGGGCCAGGCCGATACGCTCATGCAGATCCTTGCGCTGCCGTTTGAGCAGACTATTGTAGGCCACCTCCTGAATTAGGGCGTGTTTGAAACCAAAGCAGTGCGCATCGGTATTGTCGCATTTCAAAATCAGGCCCAAGGCGCTGAGAATGGCCAGACCGTCCGTGACCGTTTCGGGTTTATCCGAAATTTTCTTCAGCAGGGCCGTCGAAAATTGCTTGCCGATGACCGATGCTGCCTGCACGATCTGTTTTGTCGCCGCCCCCGACTGATCCAGGCGCGCGGCGATGACTGCGCCGATATTGGGCAGGACGGCATCCGTGCCAACAGGGCCGTTCAGCCGCCAGCCCGCAGGGGTCCTTTCAAGCGTTCCGTTGTCGACCAGGGCATTGACCATCTCCTCGATAAAAAAAGGATTTCCCCCCAATTGTTCGGCAACGACCGTTGACAACGCCGCCGGGGGTTGGGTCGTCTCCAGCAATGCATTCAGCATGGCCTGTGCCACTTCCGGGTGCAAGTCCCGCAGGTAAATGGTGGTGCTGCCATAGTAGGGGTTGAAGATCTGGTCGGGGGAAAAATCGCATTTTTCCGATCGGAAACTGCCCAGGAACAGAACCGGCAGGTTCACCGCGTTGACGAGCGACCGGAACACGGCCAGGGTCGATGGGTCGCTCCAGTGAAGATCCTCCAGGCAAATGACGGTCAGTGTCTTCTGGGACTGCTGGAGGCCCAACTGAACCAGGGCCTGTTGCAGCTTTCGCTTCCAGGTTTCAGGTGTATCGATGGCATTGCGGCGATCGGCCAGCGTAAAGAGCCGCGCCAGAACCCGGGCGAATGCCATTGCATCGGGTTCCAGAAAAGCGAGTTCATGGACGAGTTTTTTGCAGATCTCGGTTTCGCTGTCATTCTCACGCAGGCTCAAGCACGGGCCAACAAATCGATAAGGGGATAATAAGGAATGTTCTGGGTATAGTTGTGGGCATTGCCTTCCAGCCAGCGAACGTTGTCCTGCGGCAAGCTGTTCTTGAACTCGGCGATCAGCCGACTTTTTCCGCTTCCGGCCTCGCCGGTAATGAAGACACAGCCGCCCTGCCCCCGGGAGAGGGCGTCGAACGCCTGTTGCAGGCACGCCATCTCCATCTCACGCCCGACCATCCTGGCACGCAGGCCACGACATCGGTGGATCCGATCAGGCATTCGCGCGATGCCCAATACCCGATAGGCATGGGTAGCATCATCCTTGCCAGGGCCCACGGGGAAACGGCGCCGCTCGAAAAGAGAATACCCGGACGTGGCCGCCATGGTGTATTCATCCACGAGGATTTCACCACCGGCTGCCTGGTTGGTCAACGCCAAGGCATGGTTTAGCGTATCGCCGGTAATACCGTGTCGGCCGGTCGTCAGATCGACCGTTCCGGTAACGACCAGCCCCGTGGCGATCCCCGAATGCATGTTCAGCGGATGATTCAAAAGGTCGCCAAACCGCGTGCTCGTTTCCGTCACCATGCCATGGATGTCGATGGCCGCGCGGACGGCGCGTTGGGGCGCATCTTCCTGAACTTGCGGGATGCCGAAAACGGCCAGGACCTCATCGCCGATAATCCTGTCAATGTGGCCCCCATATCCAGTGATGATGTCGACGACGGAGGTGAAAATCGCGTCCATCATTTCGCGCACATCTTCAGGATCCATCTGTTGGCAAAGTCTGGAATAACCGCAAAGATCGGAGAAGAGGACCGTTACCCACTTGCGCTCGCCAAGCGACGATAGGGAGGCCGGCGGGGCCGGAGTGACTGGATGGTGGCCCCCACGGATCGGTGAATTTCCATGGGAGACCTGTGCCAGGGCACGACCGCAAGTGCTGCAAAAACGGCTGTGGGGACGATTGATGGTTTCACAGCCGTCGCACAACGCACCGAGCCGAGCGCCACATGCCCGGCAAACAGCCGCATCGGCATCCACGCGGGCATGACAGAAGGGGCACCGCATGACGGAGGCAACTGTTCGTGGGTCCATCCGGAGACCGTCAGGGCGCCGTCGGCCGCCGGTCATCGCCGGCATCGACATAGACGCGCCGCACCCTGGCCGAAATACCGCAGGTGAGCTCGTAGGGGATCGTGCCCATGGCCTCGGCCACATCCAGCACCTGAATGGCGCCGTCCCGACCATCTCCCCAGATCAGCACCTCGTCGCCCACTTGCACCGGACCATCACCGACGTCGACCATGGTTTGATCCATGGTGATGGTACCCACCACCGGATAGCGTTGACCATGGATGAGAACCTGCATCCGACCGGTCAAATGCCGTCGGAGCCCGTCGGCATAACCGATGGGCAGGACGGCGATGGTGGTTTCCCGTTCACTGCGCCATCGCCGTCCGTAACTCACGCTGTGACCGGCCGGCAGGCGTCTCAAATGGGCCACTCCCGTGGTCAGGCGCATCACCTGTTTAAGGGGGATCGACCATTGGGTCTGGCGCGACGGGTAGTGCCCGTAAAGCATGATGCCACAGCGGCAGGCGTCAAAGCGGCTTTCGGGGAGATCCAGAATCGCACCGCTGTTGGCCATATGGATCAGGGGCACGCGCCGGCCGTTGTCACGCAAACGTTGGATCAGGGACTGGAAGCGGACCAGCTGTTCACGGGCATAGGTTTTATCCGTTTCATCCGCCGTGGCAAAATGGCTGTACATCCCTTCCCAGACGCAGCGTCGCGATCGCTTTAGATCATCGAAAAAAGCCGCCGACTCGGTCGGCAAAACCCCTACCCGACCCATGCCAGTCTCCACCTTGACATGCACATGGGCCGGCTGATCCCCGGCGGCCTCCTCGACCCAGCCAAGGTCCTCGCGGCAAAACAAACTGATACGAAAGCCGGCCCGGATCGCCGCAGGCAATTCGTCCGGAAACAGGCGGCCGAAAATCAGAATCGGCGCCTGGATGCCGCTATCGCGCAGGGTCATGGCTTCCTGGAACTGGGCGACGGCCAGCAGGTGCGCACCCGCCTCCACCAGGCAGCGGGAAACCGCCACGGCGCCATGGCCGTAGGCATCGGCCTTGACCACGGGTATGAGGCGGGCTGGTTGGATGTGTTGTTGAATTTGGCGGTAGTTGGCGCGCAGGTGGTCCAGATGAATGGTGGCAAGGGTTCGGGCGAACATGATCGATGGCTTTCAGTGCAGGATCTGGCTTAGAAAGAGTTTGGTCCGGTCGTGCTGGGGATTCTCGAAGAATTCCTCCGGGGTATTCTCTTCGACGATGCGCCCATAATCCATGAACAACACCCGGTGGGCGACGCTTTTGGCAAAGCCCATCTCATGGGTCACCACCAGCATGGTCATGCCCTCCCGGGCCAGGCTGATCATGACATCCAAAACCTCTTTGACCATCTCCGGATCCAGGGCGGACGTGGGTTCGTCGAACAGCAGAACATTGGGTTTCATGCACAGGCTGCGGGCAATCGCCACACGCTGTTGTTGACCACCGGAAAGTTGGCCCGGATATTTCTGGGCCTGTTCGGCGATGTGCACCTTCTCCAGGAAAGCCATGGCCGTCTCCTCGGCTTCGCGCTTGGGCGTTTTCCTCACCCAGATGGGTCCCAAGGTGAGGTTTTCGAGGATGGTCAGGTGAGGAAAGAGGTTGAAATGCTGAAATACCATGCCGACCTCGGTCCGAATCTTCTCGATGTTCTTGAGATCATTGGTCAACTCGGTGCCGTCGACGATAATCTTGCCGCGCTGGTGTTCCTCCAGGCGGTTGATGCAACGGATCAGGGTCGACTTCCCCGACCCGGAAGGGCCGCAGATAACGATTCGTTCACCGCGGGCAACGTCCAGATTGACATCCTGGAGCACATGAAAATCACCATACCACTTGTGCATGCCGGCAATTTTGATGATGGTGTCGTTTTCTTTGATACCGTTATCGACGGCTTCGGTTGTTTGAGTCATGAATAAATCCGTAGTGTTAAGTTTTAAGTTTTAAGTATTAAGTATTAAGTATTAAGTATTAAGTGGTGGCATTCTGTCTAATTCTTTATAGTTGGGTATGGATAAGCAGCGATTCGCCATAGCGCATATAAACGATCTTAATCCATGACTTAACACTTAAAACGTAACACTTCACACTGTTTTTTTTTATAACCCCGTATCCAGTTCCCGTTCCAGCCGTCGGCTGTAGTTGGACATGAAAAAGCAGCAGATAAAATAGACGACCGCCAGGAAAATGTAGGCTTCGGCCGAGGACCCCATCCATTTGGGATTCGAGAGAACCGACTTGGTGGTCTTGAGAAGGTCATAAAGGGCGATGATCACCACCAGGGAGGTGTCCTTAAAGGCCGAAATCAGGATACTCACCGACGGCGGGATAACGATCTTCAGGGCCTGGGGCAAAATAATCAGTCGCATGGTCTGGACGTAGTTCAATCCCAGTGAATCGGCGGCCTCGTACTGCCCTTTGGGGATGGCCTGCAACCCGCCGCGCACCACTTCGGCGATGTAGGCGGCCGTGAAAAGAATGATGGCCACCTGGGCGCGCAGGATCTTGTTCACCGTCACCCTTCGGGAAGAAACAGCGGGAAGATCACGGAAGACATGAAGAGCAGGCTGATCAGGGGCACGCCACGAATCATTTCGATGTAAACCACGCACAGGGTCTTGATCGCCTTCATGTGCGATGCGCGACCCAAGGCCAAAACGATCCCCAGCGGATAGGCCGCGGTGAGGCCGAAAACCGAAAGCAGCAAGGTCAGGGGCAGCCCTCCCCACTGGGTGCTCTCCACCACGGTCATCCCGAAAAGGCCGCCTCGCAGCAAAACCCCCATGACGAACAGGCCGACCAACCAGCCCCAGCCGAGGGCTTTGCGCCAGTGATTCCGGTCGCGGCTGTAAAACAGCAGGACCACCAGGAGAATCATGGCCAACAACGGACGCCATTGCAAATCGTGGGGGTAAAAGCCAAAAATAATGAACCGCAGATTGGCCGTGATCACGGACCAGCAGGCACCCGCTCCGTTTTGGCACCCCGCGCCGCTGGAAGCCCAGTGGCCCTCCAGGAAGGCCCACTTGATCAGCGGCGGCAGGGCCTTGATCAGAAAAGCGACCACCACAAGCGTCAGGACGGAATTGAACCAGCCGTCGAACAGATTGTGTTTGCCCCAGCCCAGCACGCCCACCGATGTGGCCGGCGGTTTAATGTCAGCAACTGTATCGTCGTAAGTATAGACCGTCATCGTTCAACCAATGCCATTTTTTTATTGTACCAATTCATGAAGGCCGAGGTCAGAAGGCTCAAGCTCAGATAGACTGCCATGATCAGGGCAACCCCTTCAATGGCTTGTCCGGTCTGATTGATGGTGGTATTGGCCACGGAAACAAAATCAGGAAAGCCGATGGCCACGGCCAGGGAACTGTTTTTGGTCAGATTCAACAGCTGACTGGTCAGCGGCGGAATAATCACGCGCAACGCCTGGGGCAGCACCACCAGGCTCAGCACCCTGCCCGATTTGAGTCCCAAGGCCTTGGCCGCTTCGGTTTGCCCTTTATTGACCGATTGGATACCGGCACGCACGATCTCGGCCACAAAGGCCGACGTGTAAAGGACCAACCCCAGCAGAAGCGCGGCAAACTCGGGGCTGATACTCATGCCGCCCTGAAAATTGAATCCCCTCAGGTGAGGCGTGTCCATGGCGACCGGTGCGCCAAAGAACAGCCAGACCACCAGCGGCAAACCGACCAGCAGTCCGAGAGCGCTCCAAAATGTCGGGAAGGGTTTGCCGGTCTCGAACAAACGCTGCATGGCCCATCGCCGCAACAGCCAGGCCAGCCCGCAGGCCAACAGAAACGCCCACCCCATCCACATCCACGCCGGGTGCGCCGCCGGTATGGCGAATATCATTCCCCGGTTGCACAAGAAAAGGCCGCTGATCGGGTTGAGCGCCTGGCGCGGCGCCGGCAACGCTTCATAGAAAATGGCATACCAGAAGAAAAGCTGCAACAGGACGGGAATATCCTGCAGGACCTCGATGTAAGTCGCCGCCAGACGGGAAACCAGCCAGTTGGTGGAAAGCCGCGCAACGCCGATCAGGGTGCCGAGGACAACCGTCAATACAATACCGATGAATGAGACTTTCAAGGTATTGAGCACGCCGACGATCAGGGCGCGGGCGAAGTGTCGGCCGCCGAGTAGGGAATGACGGATTCGCCGATTTCAAAAGCGCTTTCTTTGTCAAGAAAACCGAAGCCGGTGGCGATGGACTGACGATCCAGATTGTTCAAGGTGTTGGATATCAGGTAGTAGGCCAAGGCGGCGACCATCAGCACCGCACCGACCTGATAAATGAGGGAGCGTTTGGCAGGGTCGTTGAACAGGGGAGTTTTGGCATCCCCGGTGTCGATCTTTTGCATCCGGTTATCGCTCTGGGTTGCAGGCTGCCAGGCAAGAAAAAATCAGAAACGCGCACAACAGCCAATTAAAAGAGACACCGATTGATCGGCCGGCACGGAACCCCACAACCGGTGAAAATCCCGTGCTGGCCGGCGGCGGAAACAAGACTATTTGAACGGGGGTGAGTACATCAACCCGCCCTTGGTCCACAGGGCGTTGAGGCCACGTTCAATCTTGAGGGGGCTATCCATGCCCACGTTGCGCTCGAACACTTCGCCATAGTTGCCCACCTGCTTGACAACGTTGTAGGCGAATTTCTCATCCAGGCCCAGGGCGGCGCCGTTGCCCGGCGTAACCCCGAGAAAGCGCTGTACCTTGGGTCCGTGCTCTTCAGCATCGCGTCGACATTTTTGGACGTGATGCCCAGCTCTTCGGCGTTGATCATGGCCAGTACGGAAAAGTTGACGATATCGTACCATTGATCGTCACCGTGGCGCACGGCCGGCGCCAGGGGTTCCTTGGAAATGATTTCAGGCAGGATGATGTAGTCGTCCGGCTTGGGGGCCACGGCCCGGGCGCCGGCCAGCTGGGAAGCATCGGATGTCAGGCAGTCACAACGGCCGGCGAAAAACGCCTTGGACAACTCCGCGGTATTTTCGATCACCACCGGTTTCATCTTCAGGCCACTGGCACGAAAGTAGTCCGCCACGTTAAGCTCGGTGGTCGTTCCCGGCAGCACGCAAACGGCGGCGCCATCCAGTTCCTTGGCGCTCTTCACGCCCAGGGCCTTGGGCACCAGAAAGCCTTGGCCATCGTAGTAGTTGACCTGCACAAAATTCAGGCCCATGGAGGTCTCGCGCGTCAGGGTGCGGGTTGCATTGCGGCAGAGCACGTCGATCTCCCCGGACTGCAGGGCGGTGAAACGGGTCACCGCCGTAAGCGGAATAAATTTGATTTTATTGGCATCGCCAAACACGGCGGCGGCAATCGCCCGGCCGGTATCCACATCCAGGCCTTTCCAGACGCCTTTTTCATCGGGCTTGCCAAAACCGAACAGATCGCCATTGACACCGACCTGGACAAACCCCTTGGCTTTGACATCAGCCAGGGTTCCTGCATATGCAGTCGAAACCATTGCAAGGGCGACCATCACGGTCAGTAGTAATCGAAGTCGTTTCATCAAGTCCTCCTCAGTCAAACAAAGGTTAGTGGTTCAACCGGACCTGTCAGTGGTCCGCAGGGCTATCGTCGGCCTCACCTAACATGATCGGGAGATTCGTATTGAAGCTAAAAATGGACAATATTGTTTGGAATAACATGGAAACTTTCATTTTGGCAAGCCCCTTTGCCAGCCGAAGGGGTCTCGATCTTCCGCAAATCGTGCGCGCATGGACCTTGTGGTCCGTCTGTCCTGCATTGACAAAAAACAAGACCTCCTGTAGGCAACACGATCAGCGCCGATCATGGTTCAGAAGCATTCCGAAAGCATATACAAAAAGGAGAAGCGATGCGCTGGATGAGAAGAAAACACATTGTCATGCTGGTGGGCCTGGGGATTCTTGCCCTTGGGATGACGGCATGCATGAAAAAAGTCTATATCAATTTGACCTATCAACTGCCACCGGCCAGTGAACATATAACGGGTCGTCGCGTCTATATCGAAACCCAGGATATGCGCGCCGATACCGACATCTTCAATGCGGCGGCAAAAGAAAAATTCCAATATTTCAGTGGACTGTTTTCCCTGGCGGTAGAAGCGCCAGATCAGCAAAGGTTCCTTTTGGGTGCCTACCCGCTACCCGCCTTGTTCGAGACCGCGCTCAAGAAGCGCTTGGAACAAATGGGAATCACGGTGGTGGATCAAAAGGATGAAGATGTTCCACGCTTCCAGGTCAAAATCAACCGATTCCGCATCAACCTGATCGACCAAAAATGGCAAACCGATATCGATTTCGAAGTGAGTCTGTCCCAAAACGAAAAACGCGTGGCACGCGAGGCGGTCAGCGGTAGCGGTGAACGCATGAAGGTCATCGGCAGCCGCGACGCGGAAAAAGTGATCAGCGAAATCTTTAGCGAGATGATCAACCAACTGAATATCGAACGGCTTTTCCAGCAGGCCAATTTGTAGGAAACTCACGATGGGCAAAGAAATCCAGGGGGAGCATACTGACACGAGGACGGAATGATGATGCAAATTCCAACCCCACCTCAGGTGATACCGTAAAGTTTCATTTTGCTTAACAGGGAGGGATGGCTGATTTCCAGCAGATTGGCCGCGTGGGTACGATTACCGCCAGTCGCGGCCAGCGCCTTGCGGATCATGCGCGCTTCCAGCGCGGCCCGGGCGGCTTTCAACGAAAACCCGTCACCCTCACCGGCGTTGTTTTCTGGCACTTTGGGAAGCCCCAAAAAGGCGGCGGGTGCCAATGTCGTGCCCTCGGCCAGAACAATGGCGCGTTCAATGGCATTTTCGAGTTCACGCACGTTTCCCGGCCAGGGATGCGCCATTAAGAGGGTCATGGCTTCAGCGGAGATGTTTTTTATGCGGCTGCCCAAGCTCTCGTTGAAGCGATTGATGAAAAAATGGCACAATCGCGGAATATCCTCGCTGCGCTGGCGGAGCGGTGGCAGGGCAATGGGCACGACATTCAGTCGATAAAAAAGATCCTCGCGGAAATCCCCATCGGAAATCGCCTTGGCGAGATCTCTGGAAGTCGCGGCAATCACGCGGACATCAATGGTTTTTGTCTTTGCGGCACCGACCGGCCGGACCTCGCCCTCCTGAAGCACCCGCAAAATCTTGGGCTGCAGGGAAAGCGGAATATCTCCGATCTCATCCAGGAAGATCGTCCCCCCCTGGGCCGATACAAAAAGGCCCTTTTTGTCTTTATCGGCACCGGTAAAGGCACCCTTGACATAGCCGAACAGTTCGCTCTCCAGCAGATTCTCCGGAATGGATGCGCAATTCACCGGAATCATGGGTTCGGAACGCCGCTGGCTCTCCCGATGGATCCCCTGGGCGATCAGCTCCTTTCCGGTTCCACTCTCCCCCGTGATCAGGACGGTGCTATCAAAACGGGCAACCTTGAGCGCCATTGAAAAGACCTGTTGCATGGCAGGACTCTTTCCCACCATATTCCCAAAAGAAAGCTTTCCGCCCATCCGCTGGATCTGATCCCTGAGGGCGACATTTTCCTGCTTGAGCCGCTCACGCTCCTCGGCTTTTTTGATGGTCAGCCGAATTTCCTCATTCTTGAAGGGTTTGGAAATAAAATCGTAGGCACCGAGTTTCATGGCTTCAATGGCCAGATCAATACTGCCGTAGGCCGACATCATGATGACGGTGGTGTGCTGAAGATCGCAGCGCGCGGCCCTAAGAAATTCCATGCCGTCCATTTGCGGCATTTTGATATCGCAGAGAACGAAGTCGAAAACGCTATTCCTGATCATCTCAAGTCCGCTGGATCCATCACTAACGGCCTCGGTGGCATACCCGTAACGGTTCAACACGGCCTTCAGCATGTGACGCATGTTCTCTTCGTCATCGATAATCAAGATTTTTTTGGCAGCACCATTTTTTCCATTTCAATCCCACATTCCTGAAACCACTAAACCGTATCATCGGGTGACGACAACGGAAGCTTGATATTAAAAACGCCGCCTTCTTCAGTCGCATCGTTGCTGGCCGCGGTAATTTCTCCACCCAATTGTTCAACGATCATAAATGAAACGCTTAAACCCAGCCCAGTCCCCTTCCCCGGCGATTTCGTCGTGAAAAAAGGGTCAAAAAGGCGAGGAAGAATCGAAGGCGCGATTCCTGGACCGTTGTCTTTGACGGTGACGCGCAGAAAATTGTAGCCTTTATTTGTGCCTTGAGCTGCCGGTTCGAGGAGGTTTTCGGTCTGCAGCAGGATTCTTCCTTGGTCATCCGGCCGCATTTTTACCGCATCGATGGCATTTAAAATGATATTCAAAAAGACTTGCCGGATTTGGTCCGGGTCAGCATGAATGCAATCGTGGTTGGCGCTAAAAACGGTTTCGAAACGGATATCCGTCGCCAATGGCTGATAACTGAATACATCCACCAATTCCTGAAGTAAAAGGTGGATCGAGATGGCCTTGACTTCTTCTTGGGAGGATCGCGACATATCCAGTAATTGTCTGATGATGTGGTTTATTCGTGTTATTTCAGCCTCGGATCGCGAAAGGAAATCATTGCGTTCTGCCGTCGACAGATCCTCCTGTTTCAATAAGTCAATATAACCCAGCACAATTCCGATGGGATTGCCAATCTCATGGGCAAGGCCGGAGGTTAACCGTCCAACGGTAGCCATTTTTTCAGCACGAATGATATCGCGTTGAGCTTTCTGCAAATCCGCGTTGGCCGTTTGCAAGGACGCGATGGTTGCTTTAAGTTCTGCTTTATTTTCGGCAATCCGATTGAGCATCTTGTTCAAGGATGAGGATAAAATAGAAAACTCATCGTCCTCTTTGCGAACGGAAAAGATCAGGCGTTGTTCGTCTTGGTAGGACTCTGCTTTTTTGGCCAAGCGCTTTAACGGTTTGAAATAGATTCGCGCGAGTTGACGATGCCCGATCAACGCGAAAAAAATGCTGCAAATGGTGATGAAGACCAGGGTAATTTTCTGGAAGCGTCGAAAATCCTGGTAGATGGGGGCAAGTGATGTTTCTATCCCGCAGGCACCGACGATTTTTTCTTTGTTCCGCACGGCAATCGTCAGAACCAGGCTTTCGGCTTGCGGAAAAAGCAGACCAAAGGTTTTTCCGGTTCTCAGTGTATATGACCTGCCATCGGCAAGCGTCCGTTTAACCGCACGGGTGAGTTCCGTTGAAATTCCTGCTGCGGCTTCCTTTTCCCCATCCAAAACTGTCGGAAAGAAAAAGCAATAGCGATCGCGGTGCTCTTGCGCATCATGAGCTATAAAAGCGTCATTTCGACGATCCCATCTTTTCAGGAAGCAGATCTGGTTGAGTTGTTGACGCTTTTGTTCGATGGTTCGGGAAATGCTGATTTCTAGAAAAATAAAAAAAATCAGCAATTCATTTAAAAGCAAAACAATGAAAAACAGAAGCCAAAACTGTAGGAAAACCCGACTTTTAATCCCGCGAAAGGGCATATTCGGACCGGAAATACATGCCTAAGGTTGAATGAATATAAAATGATATCATGAATAGCGGATAAGGGGAAGCGTTAGGCGATGGGGTGGGATG
>NZ_BBCC01000013.1 GCF_001311845.1 Desulfosarcina cetonica JCM 12296
TGTCGTGGCCACCGATCCTGACGAAGCCGGCGATCCGCTGCGGTTCCTCACCGGCGGCAGCGACATGGACCACAGCTTTTACGCCGCCGGTCGTTTCGCCGGCGCCGACCCCTACCGGCCGCTCTATCGCCGGCTGGCATTCTGGCTAATGGTTGAGGCCGCCGGCGGCAGCAGCTTCGACAATCGCCTGCCCCAAATCCGGATGAAGATGGGCGACCGGCTGTTTTCCTGCGACAACGGCGGTCATGGGGTCAGCCTGACCCACAGCAACTGTGTACTCTCCGTGGCCAAGGCGCGGGAAGTGGTGGGCGCGTTTTACGCCCAGGCGGCCGTCACCCCCAACAGCGATATCCTCAACCCGGTCTGCTATGCCGAAGATGCGATCACCCACATTCCCGCATCGGCCCGGGTGCGCTCCTACGGGTGCGGCAGTCCGGTGATGGACGCCGATCTGAAGCCCGACGAGACGCTGGTGGACCTGGGTTCGGGCGCCGGGGTGGAGTGTTTCATTGCCGCGAAAAAGGTGGGGCCGGGTGGGGCGGTTTACGGCATTGACATGACCGATGACATGCTGGCGTTGGCCAACGGGGCGGTGGAAGCGGTGGCCCGGAACCTCGGATGGGCCAACGTGCGTTTTAAAAAAGGCTATCTGGAGGCGCTTCCCCTGGCCGACGGCACGGCCGACGCGGTGATTTCCAACTGCGTGGTCAACCTCTCCGAAGACAAACAGCGCACATTTTCAGAAATATTCCGCATCCTCAAGCCCGGCGGCCGCCTGGTCATCTCGGATGTCGTCACGGACAGCCTGCCGCCGGCGGCGATCCTCAATGACGCCAAACTGCGGGGTGAGTGCATTTCCGGCGCCATGCTGCAAAGCCGGCTGATATCCCTGCTCGAATCCATTGGATTCGAACGCATCCAGATCCTCAAACGGTTTTTCTACCGGGAAGTGCAAGGTCACCGTTTTTACTCCCTGACCTTCACCGCCTATCGTCCTGGCGGCGAGACCCTGCGGCGCGTGATCTACCCCGGCCCTTTCGCCGCGGTGCTCACCGACAGCGGGCGAGTGATCCTGCGCGGCGAGGCGACCGAGATTCCCTGGCACGAGGCCGGTGACGAGAACGGCCCTTTCTTTTTTCTCGATGAAAGCGGGTCGGTCATCGGCCCCCAGGGCGAGAACACCTGTGCCTGCTATACGCCACCCGAAGCGGCATCGTCGACCCCGGAAAAGGAGAACCCGGCCCCGTCGGCCTTTCGACACTTGGCCGGCTGTATGCTTTGCGGCAGCCCGCTGGAATATCTCAACCATGACCGGATCATGCCCTGCGTTTTCTGTGGCGAGACCCTGCCGGCCAACGCGGTCTGCGCCAACGGTCATTTTGTCTGCGACGCCTGTCATGGCCAGGATGCCGACGCCGTGGTGCGGCATATCTGTCTGACCTCGCGGGAAACCGACATGATCACCCTGGCCAACACCATCCGCCGGCATCCGGCCGTGCCCCTGCATGGTCCCGAACATCACTTCGCCATGGCCGGGCTCATCGTCGCAGCCTACCGCAACGCGGGTGGCGATGTCACCGATGCGGACATCACCACGGCCATCGATCGGGCCAAAGGCGTCCCCGGCGGTAGCTGCGGGTTCTGGGGCGGCTGCGGCGCGCGCTGGGTGCCGGCATCGCCTTTGGGGTGATCCTGAAAAGTTCGCCGATGACGCCCGTGCCGCGCAAAATTGTCCAGTCGCTGACCGGCGAGCTTATTTCCAGCATCAGCGGCATCGAAGCGGCCCGCTGCTGCCAGCGGGAGATCTGGACCGTGCTCAAACGGGTCGCCGACCTGTCCCGACGCATCCTGCCGATTCCGTTGACGGCCGAAGGCGATACCCGCTGTCGCCAAATGTATTTGAACAAGGAGTGTCCTGGCAACGCCTGCCCGTGGTGGCGTGACGTGAAACCATTATGATACGGTAAGTTAGGGGGCGTCAGGATCCATGATCAGCAGGTAAAAGGCTCCGCGTTCCTGCATATGACCGGCGGCGATCTGGGCGTAGGGACCGCTTCCCCAGAAAATATCCACCCGCCCGGGTCCACGGATGGCCCCGCCGGTATCCTGATTCAGGGCAAAGGCGGAAAACTCCATCCACCGGTCGATACGGCCGTTACCGTCGATCACCGGGATGCGGGCCTCGAGATACGCCGGCGCGGCCATGGGAAAGACCTTCCGGTCCACGGCCACGGAGCGCCCTGGTGTCAAGTCCACCCCAAGGGCACCAAGCGGTCCGCTTGTTTCCGTCTTGAAGAAAACATAGCTGGGATTGTAATTGAGGACCCTGTCCACCGCTTCGGGGTGTTCGGTCAGGTAGGTTTTCAGTCGCTGCATGGACATCTCGGCTGCGGGGATCTTTCCCTGATCGATTAGCAGCCGGCCGATGCTTCGGTAGGGACGGCCATTGGTGCCGTGGTAGTGCACGCGAATAAAGTCGCCATTGTTCAGATAGATCCTGCCGGAGCCTTGAATTTGCAGGAAAAAAAGATCGATGCGATCATCCACCCAGGCGATCGGCCGGGCTTTGCGGGAAAAATGCCTGTCCGCCGCGATGGCTTTCCGGTCAGGGTAGGGCACCACCGTATGTCCCTGCAACCGACCGACGATGCGTTTGCCTTTGAGGCTATCCCCAAAGGGGGCGAGGTCGATGGTGATCAGATCGCTGGGCATGGCATACACCGGATAGCGATAGCGCTGATCCGGCGTCAGGCTGCCGGCAAGATCCGGCTCGTAATATCCGGTAAACAGGACTTGCCCGTTTTTTCCGCCGACAGAGCGGTAAACCCGATAGTGCGCGGCGATAAACTGGTTCAACGCCTGGGGGCCTGGCCGGGTGGCGGCAAAATCGCGCAACCGCGCCAGCGACCGAATGAGATGATCGACACGGTAGGTATCGGCTCCGAAACGGAAAACGCGATCGCCGGGCAACCGGTTCAGGTACGCGAGGCTTTTTCCGATGCCATAGGTGAGGTTGTCCAGGAACAGGTCATCCGCAAAAACCGGGTAATCCTTCACCGCCAGGCGTTCAAGCGCCTTTTGCGGTGCCGGCGAGGATGGGCCTGACGCCGATGGCAAGGCGCAAGCTGCGACCCCTAGGGCCAACACCACGACCTCAAGGAACCGACCCCATAACGATGATCCGATCCTGAATCTCATGGCACGGACGATGGCCGGACGAACGTACCGCTTTTGCCGCCGCTCTTTTTGAGCAGGCAGATGTCGGTAATGGTCATGGCCTTGTCGATGGCCTTGCACATGTCATAAAGGGTCAGCGCAGCCACGGAGACGGCGGTCAGGGCTTCCATCTCGACCCCGGTCTGGTCAAAGATCCGGGCGGTGCCTTCGATCCGGATGGTATGGGCCGCCGCATCGGAGAAAAAATCAACCTGCACATGGGTCAGGTTGAGGGGATGGCACATGGGGATCAAATCAGCGGTTTTCTTGGCGCCCATCACGCCGGCGATGCGGGCGGTCTCGATCACGTTGCCTTTTGACATGGTACCGTCGGCAATACGCTGAAAGGTCTCCGCCGACATATGCACCACCGCCTGGGCCAGCGCCGTACGCTGGGTCGGTTTTTTTTCGGTCACATCCACCATGCGCACACGACCCTGATCATCGATATGGGTCAAATCAGACATCCACGGTTCCCTTCAGCGGCTTTGGGTTCAGACGAAAAATTCGGTTTTGGTGGTCACCGAGGTCTTGATGGCGTTCAGGGTCCGGGTCAAGGCGTCGATGACATGATCACGAATGTCTCCGGCCACCACCAGGAACATCACATCGTCCCCGATTTGAAGGTCCTTGTCGGCGACGATGTCCACCTGGATATCCACGATTCCCGGCAGGCGGCGATTCTCGTCCAACACCTGGGCCAAGCGCGGGTTGTCCACAGCCACGCGCAGACCGGAGACCTTTCGCCCATCCCGCGAGGTTCCCCGCACCACGCCGTTGTGGCAGAGAATCATTCCCACCTGGGCGTAATCCGGATGCATCTTTATCTTGTTGATCAATTCGTTTGCATTCATCGTTGGTACTCCTTAGCAGTTGGCCTGGTAAAGCGCCTCGGCCTTGACCAGGTCGTCAGGGGTATTCATGTTGAAAAAAGAGACCAATTCGGGGTCGACGGTGCGTAAATCGCCCTCGGCAACCGCTTTCACCCGCACCTTGCGGAACAGCCCCTTGATTTTTAACAGATCCCGTTCCAGCTGCCACACCATCGCCGGCAGGCAGGTTTTTCGATATACGGCAAACATCGGCTCATAGCCGGAATCGGTTGAAGGAACGATCAAATCGGCCTTGCCATCAATTTGGTCCAGCACCAATGCGATCATTTCCGGTTTCACAAAAGGGGCGTCACAAGCGGCAAAGAAGGCATACTCATGCCGCGCGGCGAACAGGCCGGCGTATACACCGTTGAGCGAACTGCGTTGGGTGTAATGATCGGTGACGATCAGGCGTCGACATCCATGTAGGCAGCGGGATCGTTGGTCACCAAGATGATCTGGTCGAACAATTTGGCATAGACATTCATGAGGCGATCAATATTCCGCTGTCCGCCGATGCGGATGAAGGCCTTATTTCGTCCGCCAAAGCGTTTGCTTAATCCGCCGGCCAGAATCACACCGGTGCATGGCCATGGCATGCTTCACTCCTCGAACACATGGGTTAACGCCCCTTTAGATTTAAGACATCTCAGCATAAAGAAAAGCCCCCGTAAAAGCAAGGAGATTGGGCTTGCCTTGCCGCTGTGCATGGGTTAGAAAGCTGGAAACGTGGCGTGGCGACGCCGCGCCAAAACAAATACAGTCTTAACCTAATTTTATTGAGGCCAACACACATGGGTGTCCACGAACATCGAAAATCGGCACCGTCATCGGTCACGGTCGGGGTTCTCTCGGTTTCCTCCACCCGTTCGCTGGCGGATGATGAAAGCGGCCTTTGGATTGCCCGCCAAGCAGAAAAAGAGGGTCACGTCGTTCGCTTCCATGAGGTGGTCAGCGACGATATCTCCGCAATCCGGGAGGCCGCCTTGAAGGCCATCCGTGAAAAAGCGCTGCAAGCCCTGCTGATCACCGGCGGCACGGGCATCACCCCCAAAGATGTCACCATCGAGGCCATCAAACCCCTGTTTACCAAGGAGATGACCGCCTTCGGAGCCATTTTTGCCCAGCTCAGCTTTGATGAAATCGATGCCGCCGCGATTCTCTCCCGGGCAGCGGCGGGCATCATCGGCGGCACCGTGGTTTTTTGCATGCCGGGCAGCAAGAAAGCCTGCCAACTGGCCTGCAAGGCCCTGATCTTCCCGGACCTCGGTCATGTGGTCGCCCACGTGAGCTGACCCGAACCGCCGCTGCCGATGACAAAGAATTCCCGCCATACGGACAGGACCGGTGAGGAAAATCCGACCCTCCGGCAGCTTCAGGAACTCGTGGACCGCTGGATTCGCACTTATGGGGTGCGTTATTTCTCGGAGTTGACCAACCTGGCCGTATTGATGGAGGAGGTCGGTGAGCTGGCCCGGCTCATGGCCAGGACCTACGGCGACCAGAGCTTCAAAACGGACCGGGAACACACCGGACTGGCCGACGAACTGGCCGATGTGCTCTTCGTGCTCGTCTGTATCGCCAATCAGACCGGCGTGGATCTGGCCGATGCGCTATCCAGAAATCTGCAGAAAAAAACATCCCGGGACAGCCAGCGCCACTTGAATAATCCCAAGCTATAGTATTTAAGATAATGTTTTTGGTAAGGCCAGAGGGAGGAAGCTGTATAAACCATACCGCGACGACCGATAACGCAGCCCAAAAACATTATCTTGAATGCTATAAACAACGGCTGATCCTCCCGCGTCCCGGATTTACCGGTCAAGCCATGCACATTAGGGGGCGCGATCATCCTTTGCGGCGCCTGCCGACTGTGCGGCTTTCTTCTTTTCCAACAACCAAACAACGATATCGGCCGGGTCGGGCTCGGGAATCGTTTCCGGCACAATCTGCGGCTTTATGTCATGGCGCTTTTGGGATGCCGAGGAAGTCGGATATAGGGGCATCTCATGCGCCGCCGTTGCGGGTGGAACCGAGGCGGCCGTCCGGGAGGGCGCCGGGAGCGGTATGGCACTGGATGACGGTGTCGGTTGACTCCGGGTCGCTTCCGGAGCGGTCGTCATCGCGTCGGTCGATTCCTTTACGGGCGCGGCTTCGGACACCGGGATGTTCCCTTCCAGCGAATCGGTGGTTGTCTCTTGAGGGGACGGGGGCGCCTCAGGTGCCGCCAGGGTCGCGGTAACCTTGACATGGCGCTGCTGGCCCAACGGGGTCTCCTCGGGAAGCGGTGTCATGGAAGAAAGCACGGCGGGAGCGTTCGGGTTGGCAGGCGATTTCGATGTCTGCTGCCGCGGGTTGGAATCGGCGGCCTCTTCCCCACCAAAGTGAAGGGGGATGAACAGGGCGGCAGTGACAACAACCATCAATCCGGTCATCGTGACCACGGCCCATTTAAGCACGCTGTTGGTGGCCGCCGCGCCCCTGGCCGATGCCGGGATGGGTGCCGCAGGCGATCGCTTGACACGGGGTACCGGAGAACGCACCGCCGGTTGCCGTTCTTCGGGAAACGAAATTCGCTCCAGACATCGCTCGACAATCGACTTACCGATGGTTCGTTTGCCGGCTTCATACCCGTAGAGCATCGCCAGGTCGCAGATAATGTTGATCTGGCGCGGTGCCCCATCGGAAAACCCGTAAATCGCCGCCATGGCGCCGGAGGAGAAAACATTGTGCTCGGCCCCGGCCATTTTCAGGCGGTGGGCAATGTAGGCCATGGTTTCCGGCAAGTTCAGGGGCTCGAGGCGGTAGGTGATGGTAATCCGTTTCCTCAGGGCGCGATTCTCAGGATGCAGCAGGAGGGTGTTGACTTCGTTCTGGCCCACAAAAAAGATGTTGAGCAGCTTTGCCTCCGCCTTTTCGATATTGGAGAGCAGCCGGATCTCTTCCAGCAGATCATGCTTCAGCCGTTGGGTTTCATCGATGATCAAAAGAACGGTTCGGTTGTCTTCGTGGGCCTGGTAGAGGTATTGGCTGAAATGCGCTAGAAAGTCACTCTTGTTTTTAATCTCGCCGGTAACCCCAAAATGATTACAGATCAATCGATAGAAATCCAATCGGCTCAAACTGGGATCCGAAATCATGGCGGTCAGCACGCACGCGTCCAGGGATTCCAAGAGCGCATGGATCAGGGTGGTTTTACCGGTTCCCACGTCACCGGTGAGCAGCAGGAAGCCCTTGTTGTCCATCACGCCATATTTCAGCGTGGCCAACGCTTCACGATGCTTTTCACCGAGCCACAAAAAGGCCGGATCGGTGGTGATCTGAAACGGCTTGCGTTTCAGCTGGTAGAACGTTTCGTACATAACCCCGCACCTCTCACGGCTGAAGCGCCTCTTTAATGGCATTCAACACGGGGTTGAGTGACGGCTTGGGTTTGGGGGGCGTCGGAGGGGAAGCCTTGGCCAACTGCTGCCGAACACAGTCGTACTGCTCCCACCCCTTCAACCGATAGTCAAGATCAACGGCTTGCCATTTGGGATGGCCACTGTTTTTCAGCCCATCAAAATTTTCGTATATCAAACGGCCGATTCGGCCAACCACGCCACAGTGATAATTCCGGAAATCATAGGAGACCAACACCGCCTTGACAGCTGCGGTGTTGACGGCATCGTTTTGCCAGGAATAAGTCCCGGCCGGAATTTGTACCTGTGGATAGAATTCGACAATACTTTTGTTGGTAATCGGAATCAGGTGTAGCCCGTCCGCGGCGGTAACCCCCTCGGCGAACAGTTTCACCGGATAGCCGGCCACGTAAAACATGGCATCGATGGAACCGGACTTGACGCCTTCGAGGGCTTCGTCCAGGCCGATGGTCAGCATCTGGCCAGGATGGATGTCGGAAACCTGGAACAGCAGACGGGCGGTGAGGTAAGTTCCACTGCCTTCGGTACCAATGGCCACCCGCTTGCCGTCAAGCGCCTCAAAGTCGGCAAGCGTCTTTTGACCCAAAAGATGAATTTCCTCGTTGTACAGAGGGAAAACCATCTTGATCTTTTTGGCAATCCGCTTGAGCGTGGCATCACTTTGAACCTTGGAAACAAAGGCCAGGACATCGGACTGGACGATGCCCAACTGGGTGCGCGGCCGTTTGAAGACGGCGTATATATTCTCAACCGAACCATTTGAGTTATAGACGTTGATTTTCATACCGTGCGCCTCGAGCAATGCAGCGATGTTCAGCCCGAACTGATAATAGGTTCCCTTCTCGCCGCCGGTAATGATGCCCAGGTCCGCCCCTTTATCCTGGTCGGCCGCAAGGATAGGGATCCAACAGAAACTGAGCATCAGAAAACAAATCAGACCGGCAAATCGTTTTTGCATGATCTTTTCCTCCCTTAACGGCATGCGTCGGATGAATGGTGGACGCTTTCCCTTGTCAAGCCACCTCTAAACGCGAACCTGCTTGAAAGGCGACGTCCCCCACCATTCGCTGGATATGATGAAGATATCGTTGTCGCGAAGATAGAACTGTCGTTAACCGGTGCTAATGTTGATAATAGAAACGATCCGGCGCTCAGAGAAAAGAGAAAAACAAGTTCGCTTGAAAGAAACGCTTGGAAAAAAAAGGTTCAACACCATCGTGGGGCCTGAACGTCGATCTTTTTCAGTGTTCGTTCAATTTAACAGTTTGGCGCATAAAAGGCAACGAACCAACCGCAACGATAGGGCAAAAAGCAGGCAGGTTGGCCTGAATTACCGGAAGAAATCCGAATACCACCGGAAAGAAACGCATCCTCCATTGGTGTTGCGTGGCATCTGCCTTGCCGATGACTATATTTTGATGATTCGGCGCGATTCCTAATCGCGTCGCACTCCATGATGAGCCCGTCCAGGCATCCGTTCAGCATCTTAAAGGTGCGGTCGCCGTGAACCCTTTACCCGTAAAGGAGGCAAAAATGAATCTACTGAACAACAGCATCATCCGCGTACCCGAACCGGTCAACGAACCCCAGTTCGACTATGCGGTCAATACAAACGCCCGTGACCAGCTGAAGGCCGCCCTGGCCGAACTGGCCGGGAAAACGGTGGAAATTCCACTGATCATCGGCGGCCGGGCGGTCAAGACCGGCACCTGCGGAAAAGTGGTCATGCCCCACCGGCATGCCCACAAACTGGCCGATTACCACATGGCCGGCGATAAAGAGGTTCAACTGGCTATCGAGGCGGCCATGGACGCCAAAACCCGCTGGCAGTCCTTGCGTTGGGAAGAACGGGCGGCCATTTTTCTTAAGGCGGCCGATCTGATTGCCGGCAAATATCGCTTTCAGATCAACGCCGCGTCCATGCTCTCTACCAGCAAGAACGCCTATCAGGCCGAAATCGACGCCGCCTGCGAGTTGATCGACTTTCTGCGTTTCAACGTCTATTACGCGCAAACCATCTATGCCGAGCAACCCTTGCGCTCTTCCCGGGGAACCTGGAATTTTACCCAGTACCGCCCTTTGGAGGGCTTTGTCCTGGCCTTGACGCCGTTCAACTTTACCGCCATCGCCGGCAACCTGGCCACATCACCGGCCATCATGGGCAACACGGTGATTCTGAAACCGGCTTCCACGTCCGTTTACACCCCCTGGCTGCTGATGCAGATCCTCAAGGAGGCCGGTTTGCCCGATGGCGTGATCAATTTTGTTCCCGGGCCCGGAAGCCGGGTGGGCGATGCCTGCCTGGCATCAAGGCATCTGGGCGGGGTCCATTTTACCGGTTCGACAGCGGTCTTCCAGCACATCTGGAAAACCATCGGCAACAACATTGCCACCTATCGTTCCTACCCGCGGATTGTCGGAGAGACCGGTGGCAAGGATTTCATTTTCGCCCATGCCTCCGCCGATGTGGACAAGCTCGTCACGGCCTGTATTCGCGGCGCATTTGAATTTCAGGGGCAAAAATGTTCGGCCGCCTCAAGGGCCTACATTCCCGCCTCCCTCTGGCCGATAGTTCGCGCCCGCTTGGAGGCGGAGATGGCTCGCATCAAAATGGGACCGGTGACCGATTTCAGCAACTTCGTCAACGCCGTCATCGACAAAACTGCCTTCAACACCATCCGCACCTATATCACCGACGCACAAGCGGCAAACGACGCCGAGGTCATCATCGGCGGCCGGTGCGACGACAGCCAGGGCTATTTTATCGAGCCCACCGTCATCCTGACGACCAACCCGCAATTCAAGACCATGCAGGAAGAGATCTTCGGACCGGTGCTCAGCGTGTATGTCTACCCCGACGAAGCCTATGGAGAAACGTTGAAAACCTGTGACCGCACATCCATCTATGCCTTGACCGGCGCGATTTTCGCCAATGATCGGCTGGCCATCAGTCAGGCCCTGGCCACCCTTGAAAACGCCGCCGGCAATTTCTACATCAACGACAAACCCACCGGTGCCGTGGTTGGCCAACAACCTTTTGGCGGTGCACGGGCATCGGGAACCAACGACAAGGCCGGTGCGGCCAGCAACCTGATGCGCTGGGTCTCGACCCGCGCCATCAAGGAAACCTTCGATGCACCCCAGCGCTTCGACTATCCGTTCATGCAGGCCGAATAGACAATCCACGCACCCTCTCCAATGGACCGCTTAGCGGCTGTTTGACCGAACAAAAATCACCACCGGTCCAGTGGTTCAAACACATGGCGGGCCACCGTGAGTGGCCGTCCATCCAGGGAGAGCGCCGGAACCGCGCCCATGAGGGCGTTGGTTAAAAGGACGCCGTCGGCTGCAAACAGCGCTTTGGGCTGGACCGGTTGGTCGACAATCACGAAACCTGCATCAGCCAGCCGCCGACAAACCGTCGCCTGCATCACTCCGGTCAGGACGTGGGGAGAACGGGGCCGCACCAGCGTGTTTCCCCTCACCACCAAGAGATTGGCTGTGTTGGTTTCCGAAACCGTACCGTCTGGATTGAGGATCAAAGCTTCGTCGCCCCCCTTGGCCTGGGCCCGTCGGCCGGCTGATAGTAAAAGAGGTAGTTCAGGGTTTTGTGGTCGGCCAGGGGGCTCGCGCGCGGTTCGGTTTCGGTGATCAGGTTCAACCCCTCCTGACCCAACGCCCGCAACCGGTGAACATAGGGCCGGGCCGTCACCACGAGCGCGCCGGCAGCGCGGTGGACACCGGCCGCCCCCCGCGTGGCCAGCAGTTTGACCGCCGCCGTTGTCGATTCCAAGCCGTTTTTCACGATCACCTGGGAGATGATCGCTTCCCAGGTCAGGTCCGGTAGCGGTCCGTCGAACAGGGCCGCCCAGGTACGCGCGAAGCGTTCCAGGTGCGCCGTCAAATGGGAGATATTTCCCTTTTCGACGCGAAGAGTTTCGAAAAAACCGAAGCCATACTGCAGTCCCAAATCGGAAATCGGCACCATCGCCTCGTCCTGGGGAACCAATCGCCCGTTATGCCACGCCCAGGGCATGCCCGCCGGCTCAAGGCTCGGGCGATCCCCTCCCTGAAAAACCCGCATCAAGGTTTCCCCCTTGTGCAGGGTTTCCGCATATTCATCGGCCGGGTCGGAATCCATGACGATACCCCCGCCCACGGAAAAATAAATCCGTCCGTCGACCACGGTTGCGGTACGGATGGCGATGGACAGATCCATGGTGTCATGGAAGCTGATATAGCCGATGGAGCCGGTATAAACGTGCCGCTGCCGGGGCTCGAGTTCATCGATGATTTCCATGCAGCGAATTTTGGGGCAGCCGGTGATGGAGCCGCCGGGAAAGGTGGCCCGGATCAGATCCACGACATGGCGGCCCTCGGCCAGGCGGCCCTCTACCACGGAAACCAGATGGTGGACGTTCTGGTAGGCTTCCAGACGTTTGTGCTGGGTAACGACCACCGATCCGCCGCAACACACCCGGCCGATGTCGTTGCGCATCAGGTCCACGATCATGGAAAGCTCGGCATCGTCCTTGGGACTGCCGGCAAGTTCGGCTCGCATCTGCGATCGGTTTCGGGTGTCTTTCCCCTGGGACGGGTACCTTGATGGGACGGGTTTCCACGTGCTCGCCGCACTGCCGGAGAAAGCGTTCCGGCGATGTGGAAACAATCTGGTGGTCGCCGGCATTGACATAGGCAAAAAAAGGTGCCGGATTCATCTGGAAAAGCGTCGTAAAAAGAGCGTAGGGATCCCCGGAAAACCCCATCTCGAAACGCTGGGAAAGATTTACCTGGTAGACATCGCCGGCAGCGATGTAATCGCGGATCCGTTGGACGGCGCTCTCGTAGGCTTCACGCGAAAAGGTGGACTGCATCGTTGTGGCAGCCCCTGAAAAAACACCCGGCTCGGGGAAGGACGCTTCAATGCCGCTATAAAATCCGCCATCGCCGCTTTTGCTGCAGCGTCGCCGACATCCCGGCGCACCGGCGCGTACAGGTGGGTACGGTCTTCTTTTTGATCGTGAACGACAATCAACGTGGGCGCAAAAAAGAGCAGGTGGGGCAGGGCGAGGTCGTCCAGGGCGGTACGGGGGAGCCGCTCCAGGCAGTCTTTCAACTCGTAGGCCAGGTACCCGAAAAGGCCGGCGCAAACCGGCGACACGGCATCCTCCACAGGAAGGCGGCAGCGCTGTAAAACGGTTTCCAGCACGGTTAAAGGATCCTGGGGAATCTCCTGCCCGGCACCATCGATCACCACCGTCGTCGATTGCCGTCGGCCGTTGATGGTGAGCCACGGATGGATCGCCAAAAGGTGATAGCGCGCACAATCCAGATCTCCACCCGAGAGCAGCACGACGGTGCCCGGCGCGTGGGCAAAACGGGCCGCCATGGCTTCGAAGGGTTCTTCAAGCGTGATCGCCATGGACCGGATGCCATCGATAGGGGGCAGTAAGGTATCCAACCTGTCCATCAGCAGCCCCCCGGCATTTCAAACGTCGCGCCGCTTTCAAGTAGCTGGTAGGCACAGGGGTTTGGCCTCGGTCCATTGGCCGGCAAGCAACCCTGCAGCGGACCCAGGCGCAAAAAATTCTCGACCAGCGTAAAACCATGCTCGGTAAGAAAGCTTTCCGGATGGAACTGCACCCCGTGCAGGGGGTAGCGTTGGTGCGAAAGCCCCATGACGGTTCCATCAAGGGTGCGGCCGGTCACCACGAGGTCATCGGCCAGGGCCTGGGCCGTCGGCCAAACGGCCAGGGAATGGTAACGGGCCACACGGAAAGGGGAGGGGATACCGCCAAACAATCCCGCCTGCTGATGGAATACCCGACTGGTCTTGCCGTGCATGGGCGCCGCTGCGCGCCTGGTTTGGCCCTCGAAAACCTCATTGATGCACTGCATGCCCAGGCATACCCCGAAAATCGGGATCGATCGATAAAACCGTGCGATCAGTGCCTTGGAAATACCGGCGTGGGCCGGATCCTTGGGCCCGGGGCTGACCAGCAGGTAGTCCGGCCGAAGGGCGGCCACCGCCTCCAGGGTAATTTGGTCGCTGCGCACGACGTCGATGCCCAGGTCGTAATGCATGAACATCTGCACCAGATTGTAGGTAAACGAGTCATAGTTGTCGATCACCAGAAGTGTGGCCAATTCATCTCCTCCTTAAAAAACAGAACGGCCACCCAGATCGAGTCTGGGTGGCCGAGGCCTGTTGCATAACTCAAGAATGTCCGTGACCGCGCAAGAACACGGCCGCCGGTATCGGTTTTGCGTTAATCAGTAACCGATCGAAGCGAATCGGTCAAGATAATTGCTTACCCCACCGGCAGCAGCACGGTGAACGTACTCCCCTTTTCCGGTGTACTTTCGGCGCTGATACGTCCCTTTAACGATTCCACCAGCCTTTGACAATGGGTAGGCCAAGCCCGGTACCGGTGATGAAACGGGTCTTGTCGGTTTTGACGCGGAAAAACCGATCGAAAATCTTATCCAGGTAGCGCTCCTCGATGCCAAAACCGTTGTCGATCACCTGAATCCGCAGATTGATCCCGGCCATATCGATACGCACCACGATCTTTCCGCCATTTTGGGTGTAGTTGATCGCGTTGGTGATCAGGTTTCCGAAAACACTCTCAAGGGCCAGGGGGTCGGCCTTGATGGTCGGCAGGGGCGCTTGCGGATGCTCCAGCACCAGCTCCTGATTTTTGGTACGTGCCCGCGTGCCCAAAAATCGACGATGTTGTCGAGCAATTCCTCCAATTGAATCGGCTTGAGCTCCTGACAGATATTTCCCGACTCGATGCGCGAAAGATCGAGCAGATCGCCGATGGTGGAAATCAGGCCCTGGGTCTTTTCCTTGGCCCGGGATAGCAGATGCTCGTCCGACGCACTGAGCTGGCCCATGAGATCGTTGAGCACCAGCGCCAGCTGTTCATGAATGGTTGAAAGCGGGCTTCGCAGCTCATGGGAAACCTTGGCCACAAACTCGGATTTGAGGCGGTCGAGGACCTTCATGTTGGTAATATCGACAATGGTGACGACCGCCCCGAGGCATTCCTTGCGTTCGCCGAGCACGGGACGTCCCCGGGCCATGAAGAACCGTTCCCCACCCAGGGAAAATTCATAGGCGGGAATATCATCAAAATCCACGTGTCGGCCGCTGGAGATATCCACGATCAGTTTGCACAAGCCCTCTTCTTTGATGTAGGCCGAAACAGGCTCACCGCTGGCACAGTCGGGGGGTAGATCCATCAACCGTCCAAAGGCCGGGTTCATCAGCACCACCTTGCCGTCGGCATTGGTAACGACGATACCGTTGGGCAAGGAATCGATGATCGTATGAATACGGGTTCTTTCGGTACCCAGATCGGCGAGGGTCCGCCGCCGTTCGTTTTCCAGCTTCTCTGCGGCCCTTTTCAACGAAAGCTTGTCCATGGCCCGATTCACCACGATCCGTAATTGATCGGGCTCGAAAGGCTTGGGAATAAAGTCGTAAGCGCCGCGTTTCATCGCCTCGATGGCGGTTTCGATGGTGGCAAATCCGGTGATGATAATCACCAGAATATCCCGATCCATGGCTTGGATGCGCTTTAAGACCTCCATGCCGTCGATACCGGGCATCTTCAGGTCCAAAAGCACGACGGATGCATCGGCGCGCCCCAGAATATCCAGTCCGGCCTCCCCGCTTTCGGCGGTCAGGGTGTTGTATCCCATGCGCTCGATGATCCGTTTTGATCCGTCCCGGATGCCTTTCTCATCATCAATCACCAGGACGGTCACAGGATCAGGCGTGCTCTGCATGTTCGGCTCCTTTTTCGGTTTCTTGGGTGATGGGGAGTTCGATGGTGAACGTACTGCCACGGCCGAGAACGCTACGTGCCTTTATGGTGCCGCCATGATTTTCGACAATGCCGTAGACCACGCTGAGGCCCAGACCGGTTCCCTGGCCCTCCTGCTTGGTGGTGAAGAACGGCTCGAAAATGTGGGAAAGATTGTCTGATGAAATTCCCGGACCGGTATCGGCGATTTCGATGATCACCCGGTCCTTGGCGGCCGATTCGCGGGTGGTGATGGTAATCGACCCCTGACCGTCCATGGCCTGGGCGGCATTGATGATGATATTCATGAAGACATGGCCCATCTGCTGGGCATCCGCCATCACCAGGGGAATGAACGGGGCCATCTTTTTCTTCACCTGGATGTTGTGGAAAAGGGTTTGATTTTCAATGAGAAAAAGGGTTCGCTCGATGGCCTTGTTGATACTCAGCGGCCGCATGAACTGGCGCGTCTGTCGGGAAAATTCGAGCAGTTCCTTGACGGTATCGCGGCAGCGCTGGGCATCGTTGAGGATGCGGTATAAATCCTCCCGGGCGTTGTCTTCTAAATCGTAATCTTCCAGCATCAGCTTGGTGTAAAGCGTGATTCCGCCGAGCGGATTGTTCAATTGGTGCGCCACGCCGGCGGAAAGCTTTCCCAGGGATGCCATCTTTTCAGACTGAATCAACTGGAGCTGGGTTTTTCCAGCTTTTGCTGAATATGAATTCTTTCTCGCAAATCATGGAAAAAACCGATCGAACCGACTTCCTGACCCTTCTCGTTATAGATAATGGAAGCATAAAGACTGATGGGAAACTTATCCCCCTTTCGGTCGACCGCATGGGTGTGGTATTTTTTAACCTTGCCTTTGCCGCCATACGCCTCCGTGCGGAGATAGCGCATGATCCGTTTGGCTTCCTCGGGACCGCCTTCGTAGACCTCGCGGATATTCAGTTGGTCGAGGGCTTCTTCAACCGAGTATCCGGTCATTTCTGCCGCCGCATCGTTGAAAATGATCAGCTTTCCCGTCCGGTCGGCGGCCACCACGGCGTCGCAGGCGCTCTGAAGCAATTTGTGCAAAAAATTATTGGCCCGACGGAGTTCGGTTTCCAGCCCCTCAAGGGCCGGAAGCTCGAAATTGAAAATGGTGATCACATCCTCTCCCCCCCAGGATCGGGAACGGGATAGGCGTAAAGACAGGCACGATTGGAATTGCTCAGTAAACTGGAGGTGCGTTCCCGCAGGGAGGCCGAATTCGATGCCATCACCGTTTTTGCCGGGCAATAGTCGCAGGGTTCGGCACGGTTGTAAAAAACCTGATGACAGCATTGTCCGCTCAGCGTGGCGCCATCTTCCACGGCGTCACTGCCGGCATAGGCAAGAATACGGAAATCTCTGGACACGACAACGATTTTGCGATTGAACGCATCCAGCGCCTGAAGCAGAAGTTTATTCTCGTTTTCCGTGCGCATCCGAAAAACCTCCATGGGGACGTTGAGGTTCCGTGCATGCTTGGGGGTATGTCGTGTGATTAAAAGATAGATTTGCTGTCATGTCAACAGCTATACGGCAGGAAGAAGTCAAATCGGCCTGAAAAACGGCCGGTGTTCCAGAGGATCTTTTCGGCGGAATCGGTTCAGCGTCAAGCGGGGTGCCAACCGAGCGTAGATACGCCTCCCATTCCATGGGCAACATCTGTTTCTTCTTGTTATTACAGGACTTGCAGGCAGGCACGACATTGCCTTTGGTGGTTTTTCCGCCCCTGGCCACCGGAACGATGTGATCCATGGTCAGTTCCGCCGGTGGCGTCGCTTGCCCGCAATAGTGGCAGCGTCCCTTGGCGCAGCGGCGTTTCCACCACTGGGATTGTCTGAGTTCCCGCGCCTTTTGGCGCTCGCGTTTGAGATCCTGTTCATCCAGGTCATAGGCAAAGGGCTTCATGCCGTCTCCTCGGTTGATTGCTTGCCCACGGCCAGTCCCCGCTGCGCCAGCCAGGCATCGATGGCGCTTTGTAACCGCGCGTAGAATGTGGCGGATCCCCCCACACCGGTTCGACCGAAAAAGTAGTTGATTTCAAGAAACAGGGCATTAACCCCGCCCGGACCGGCTTCGAACAACAGATCAAACCCGGCCAGATTGATTGCCGCCCGCCGACAGAAATCACGGGTCAGGTTGATGCCCTGCTCCCGCAACAGGGGATCGGCATGGTGATCGATGCGCGCGCCATGGGCCACACTGGTACCGAAAAGCGCGGCCTGGTCCTGAATCCGCCAATAGGCGGTCAAATCGTCTCCGATCACCACGACCCGTAAACTCCGATTGAAGGTGGGAACAAAGGCCTGCAGGATAAACCCGCGCTGACCGGAACGCTCATAGGCTGCGGCTGTGGCAAGGGCCCGTTCGAGGTCGGCATGGGAACGAATCAGCGCAACCGTTTCCCCCTCGCCGCCCCAGTCCAGTTTAAAAACCAGTGGAAAGGCAGGCAGCGGTTCGTTTCCCGAACAGTGATGATAGTGGGACAGATCATCAAAAACCCACGTTTGCGGATGGGGAACGGCCATTTCCCGAAAAAGCCTTGCCTGCCCGGTTTTTCCCGGGTAGCGAAATCGCATCGCATAATCCGGAAACACATGCCGGCAGTGCGCCCGGCTTAATCGGTAGAGCGATTCCCGGCACCCCTGGGGCAGGATCACCGCGTCGGCCGCACGCATGGCGGCAATATCCCCGGCGTCCGGCTCCCTTCCGGCGCAAATGATATTGGCATCCGCCTCATAACAAGGGTGAAAAGAGAGAATCATTCGTATCCGAACTTACGCAGGGCCTTGGTATCTTTGGTCCAGTTCTTCTGAACGCGCACAAAAAGCTTCAGAAAAACCTTGCTTTCCAGGAGCTGTTCGATCTCCTGCCGGGCCGCCTCGCCGATCTGCTTGAGCTTGGCACCGCCTTTCCCGATAACGATGCCCTTCTGGGAGTCGCGTTCCACATGAATCGTGGCATGGATGCGATTAAGCGATCCGTTCTTCTCTTCCTTGAAAAGATCGATGGTCACCGCCACCGCGTAAGGGATTTCCTGCCCGGTGAGTCGGATCACCTTTTCACGAATCAGTTCGGCAGCAATGAAACGCATGGGCAAATCGGTCAGACTCTCCGGTGGAAAAAACGGCGGACCTTCGGGAAGCGCCATCTCCATGGCGTCGAGCAGACGATCCACCTGTTCACCGCTTTTGGCGCTGACAGGTACCACGGCGGTAAAGGCAAAGCGCTGGGACCAACGCTCAATCCTAACCAGCAGTTCTGGCCGCTGAAGCTGGTCGATTTTATTGAGCGCCAACACCACCGGATGCTTCTGGGTCTCAAGCTTGCCCATCAAAAGGTCTTCCGATGCGTTGTCCGGGTTTTGCACATCCACCACCAGCAGGATCAGGTCGACCTCCGCAAGGGTAGACAGGGCCGCGTCCACGATGCGCGTATTAAGCGGGTTCTTGGCCCGGTGGATTCCAGGGGTGTCCAGAAAAACCACTTGGGATCCCTTTCGATGCACTACCCCGAGAATGCGGTTGCGCGTCGTCTGCGGCTTTTTAGACGTAATGGAGAGCTTCTGCCCCAGCATGCGGTTGAGAAGGGTGGATTTTCCCGCGTTAGGTGCGCCAAGAATGGCCACATAACCGCAGCGGAAAAGATCGGTATCACGGTTCACCGGGCACCTCGGCTTCGATGGCCTGGTCGATGGCGGCCCAGACCTGTGGCAATCCCTGTCGGGTTTTAGCGGAAAAAAGAATCAAGGTCGACGCATCCACGTTCAGGGCACCGGCAATGGCCTGACGCTGTTTTTGCTGGGCGGACTTGGATAATTTGTCCACCTTGGTCAACACCGGAATCGCGATTCTGCGGTACAGGGCCAACCAGTCCAGGAAGCGCAGTTCTTCAAGCCCTGGAATTCGCCGGATGTCCAGGATCAACACGACGGCCTTCAGCCGGTCGCGCGCTTTGAGGTAGGTCTCGATCATGGGTCCCCAATGGCGTTTCACCGATTCAGGCACCCGGGCATAACCGTAACCGGGCAAGTCCACCAGATGGAGCGTCTGATTGACACAGAAAAAATTGATCAGTTGGGTGCGGCCGGGGGTGGAGCTGGTCTTGACCAGTCTTTTTCGGTTAACCAGGGTATTAATCAGGGAAGATTTGCCCACGTTGGACCGGCCGGCAAACGCCACCTCGGTCAGGGCGCCCGCCGGATATTGTTCGGGTTTGACCGCGCTGGTGACGAATTCTGCCGTTTTTACATGCATGGGAATGGTCGGGTCGCTTACGTTCGGGTTTTGAGATAGGCTTCGAGACGATTCAGCCCCTCAGCAATGTTTTCAAGGGAATTGGCATAGGAAAACCGCAGGTATCCCTCGCCGTGTTTGCCGAAATCAACGCCTGGGGTCACCCCCACGCAGGCCTTTTCCAGAATATCGAAGGCCAGGGCGTAGGAGTCGCCCGAAAGGTGCTTGGCATTGGCGAAGACGTAAAACGCGCCCGTCGGCTCGACGGTAATGCCCAATCCCATCTCTTTAAGCCGCCGGATCATGAAGATGCGCCGTTCGTTGTAGATGCGTTTCATGCGCGCCACATCCGCACCGGCTTCCTTCAGGGCGGCGATGCCAGCCTTCTGGATCATGGCATTGGCCGAGATGAAAAAATTCTGCTGCACCTTCTGGATCGGCCGCATGAATGCCTTGGGCGCAATCAGATAGCCCAACCGCAGACCAGTCATGGCGAAAAGCTTGGAAAATCCGTTGAGGACAAAAGCCCGATCGGTGAATTCGAGGATAGAGTGTTCCTTTCCCTCGTAGACCAGGCCATGGTAAATCTCATCGGAAACAATCCACGGTGACATGCCGGCGATGGCCTGCATGCGCGCCTTGGAAAGAAGATTGCCGGTGGGATTCGACGGGGAGTTGATGAAAATCGCCTGGGTCCGGTCGGAAATTTTCTGTTCGATGGCCTCGGGCCGATACTGAAATCCATCTTCCTCGAACACCGGCACGGTTACCGGCACTCCACCCACGAACTTGATGAAGTTGGGATAACAGGCATAATGCGGGTCGGAAAGAATAACCTCGTCACCGGCTTCCAAAAGGGCGGCAAAAGTCATGAAGATGGCCGGCGACGTACCCGAGGTGACCACCACCTGGTCCGGATCCACCGTGACGCCATAGGTATCGTGGTAGTATTCGCAAATGGCCTCACGCAGCTCCAACAGTCCCAGACTATGGGTATAATGCGTCGACCCATCCGCCAGGGCCTTGCAGGCGGCCGCCTTGACACATTCGGGGGTATCGAAATCAGGCTCGCCGACCTCCAGATGAACAATGTCCTTGCCTTGACATTCCAGCTCGCAGGCCCTTTCCAGAACATCCATGACAATAAAGGAAGTCATCTCCTCGGTGCGTTTTGATGCCATACCAACCCCTTTTGTTAAGAAACGATCAAATCACCTTATTGAGCGGATATTCGATAATGCCTTCGGCACCCTTTTTGAGCAATTCGGGAATCAAATCCCGCACCACGTTGGTTCCGATAACCGTCTCCACCGAAAACCAATTGGAATTGTAAAGGGACGCAATCGTGGGGGCGTTGAGGCTAGGTAAAAGGCCGACCACCTCAGGCAGTTTGTCCTCCGGCACGTTCATCTTGATCCCCACGAGTTTTTCCCCCAATAACGCCCCTTTCAGCAAAAGGGCGATCTGTTCGATCTTTTCACGCTTCTGGGAATCCTCCCAGGCCGTGCGGTTGGCGATCAGCTGGGTGTTGGTCTGCATGAGTTCATGAATGATCCGCAGACCGTGGGCCTTGATCGTCGAACCGGTTTCGGTCACCTCGACGATGGCATCCGCCAGACCGGAAACGACCTTGGCCTCAGTCGCCCCCCAGGAGAATTCCACCTTGACGGGGATCCCACGGGTTTCAAAATAGCGTTTGGTAAAGGCGACCAGTTCGGTGGAAATCTTTTTCCCCTTCAAATCCTCAAGGGAAGCAACCGACGAATCGTAAGGCACCGCCAGAACCCAGCGTGCCGGTCTGGCACTGACCTTGGAATAAACCAGATCGGCGACCACATGCACATCGGATTCGTTTTCGGCGATCCAGTCTTTTCCGGTGAGGCCGGCATCCAGGGTGCCGTTTTCCACGTAGCGGGACATCTCCTGGGCCCGGCAGATGGCACATTCGATGGCATCGTCATTAATTTCAGGGAAATAGCTGCGGTCATTGACATTGATGGTCCAACCCGAACGCTTGAACAGGGCAAAGGTGGCATTCTGCAGGCTTCCCTTGGGAATACCCAGCTTCAGCGGCATCGTCATTCTTTGTAAACCTCCTTGGGATCAAAAACGGGCTGGCCAACGGTCACCAATGCACCGTCTTCCACTTTCTGATAAAAACAGCTGGCATATCCGGTATGGCAGGCGGCTCCGCCGACCTGTTCCACTTTAAGCAGCACGGTGTCGTTGTCGCAATCGACCCGGATCTCCTTGACGTACTGAATATGTCCAGAGGTCAGGCCCTTGACCCACAAGGTGTCGCGAGAACGGCTGTAGTAGGTCGCCCGCCCAGTCTTCAGGGTCTCTTCCCATGCAGCCTGGTTCATGAAAGCCAGCATCAACACGTCACCGGTTTCCACATCCTGGGCAATGGCTGGAACCAGCCCACCCATTTTTTTGAAATCGAGTTCTATCATCGTTTCCTTACTCCGACTTGAGGTAAAACCGGATTATCTAATCAGATCACCGGCGGGAGTCAATCCCTTTTTTTCGCAACTGCGGGATAATCTTGCGAAAAATTATTTACTTTGTTAGGGTGCGACGATTGTCTCAATATGCTATAAAGTCGTCAGCTTGATTCATGGTCACCCCACCGGCAAGCCGTTGGATGGCCGGCATGCAAAACGCAGAAGATTCAATCCGCCATGACGAGACAGAAGAGCACCTCGCAGATTATCAAAAAACGGGCCCGTCGCAAACCCCATGTGATCATGTTCCGCTTGATCAAATGGTCGATGTGGCTGGCCTTCTTTCTTTTGTTGACCGGTGCCGCGGCGACATTCGCGGTTTACTCCTATTTCAGCGAAGATCTGCCAAGAATAACCAGCCTCAAAGATTACCAGCCCTCCATTGTCACCACCGTCTATTCGGATGACAATCATAAAATCGCCGAATTTTATAAGGAACGACGCATCGTCGTTCCGTTGTCCAAAATCCCCGTCCAACTTCAGCAGGCATTCATCGCCGCCGAAGATTCGCGCTTCTATAAGCATCAGGGAATCGATTTTTTCAGCATCGTGCGGGCATTTATAAAAAATCTGGAAGCCGGCACGATTGTTCAGGGGGGCAGCACGATCACCCAGCAGGTCACCAAATCCTTTCTCTTAAGCCCTGAACGCAGCTACGAAAGAAAAATCAAGGAAGCCATCCTGGCCTATCGTATCGACAAAACCTTTTCCAAGGAGGAGATTCTTTTTTTATATCTCAATCAAATTTACCTGGGCCACGGCGCCTATGGGGTTGAAGCGGCGGCCGAAAACTATTTTGGCAAAACCGTCAGCGATTTGAATTTGGCCGAATGCGCCATTTTGGCCGGACTTCCCCAGGCGCCCAGCCGATACTCGCCGTTCCACTATCCCGAACGGGCCAAACAGCGCCAGATTTATGTGCTCAACCGGATGATGGAAGAGGGTTTCATCGACAATGCCCAAGTGTCCGCCGCCATTGATGTTAAGTTGGATATTAAGCCGCGGCGGAACTGGTATATTGAAGAGGTTCCCATCTACACGGAGCATGTCCGGCGCTATGTCGAACAAAAATACGGTGAGGCGGCACTGTATACCCAAGGATTGAAAATTTATACGGCCGTCAATATCGAAATGCAGAAGGCGGCCCGCCGGGAAATCGAAAAGGGACTGCATGCATTGGATCACCGCCAGGGATATCGGGGACCCGAAGCCCACCTGGCCGAGGCCGAAATAGAGGGCTTTTGCACCAAGCAAAAAGCGTTGCAGAAAGAGACGCCTTTAGCACGGGGCGCTTCCGTAAAAGGCGTGGTAATCGATATAAACGACAAGGCGGGCAAGGTCCTCGTCCGCATGGGGGATGCCCGGGGCGTCATTCCTGTGAGTGATGTGCGCTGGGCCCGTAAGCCCAACGTTAACAAAGCCGCCTATCAGGACCGTGTCAGAAATCTCGGTCGCGTGTTTAAAACCGGTGATGTGATTCTGGTGCGACTAAACGAAAAAAGAAACCCGACGGACTTTGGGATCTTTCGTTGGATCAGATTCCCGATGCCCAAAGCGCCCTGCTTTGTATTGAATCCCAAACGGGACTGGTCAAAGTCATGGTCGGGGGCCGGGACTTCGCGGAAAGCCAATTCAACCGGGCCATCCAGTCCCGCCGCCAGCCCGGCTCGGCATTCAAACCGATCATATACGCAGCGGCATTGGATAAAGGTTACACGGCGGCAACGGAAATCATCGACGCCCCCATTGTTTTTAAAGCCCGGGACTTCACCTGGAAACCGAAAAATTACGGCAAAAAATTCTATGGTCCCACCCTGTTTCGGGAAGCGCTGACCAAATCCCGCAATGTGGTCACCATTAAAATTCTTCAGAACATCGGAGTGGATTACTGCATCGACTACGCACGCAAAATGGGCATCGCCTCCCCCCTGGAGCGGAACCTTTCCATTGCCCTAGGCTCTTCCGGTGTAACGGTACTGGAGTTGGTCAATGCCTACGCCGTCTTCGCCAACGACGGATACCTGATAGAACCGGCCTTCATTACCAAAATAGAGGATCGTTTCGGAAATGTTATCGAGGAGATGAATCCCTACCCCAAAAAGGTTATGGAAAAAAATACGGCATATATCATGACCAGCCTCATGGAGAGTGTGGTGAAAGAGGGAACCGGCCAACGGGTCAAGGCGCTCAATCGCCCGGTAGCCGGCAAGACCGGAACCACCAACGATTTACAGGATGCCTGGTTTATTGGTTATACGCCGCAATACATCACCGGTGTATGGGTGGGACACGATCATAATCAGAGCCTGGGGAAAGGGGAGACTGGCGGGCGTACGGCCAGTCCCATCTGGCTCGGATTCATGGAAACGATCCTAAAAGACAAACCCGTGAAAGTCTTTCAGGTTCCGGAAGGGGTCGTTTTGCAAAAATCGATGCTAAAACCGGATTGCTGCCCGTTCCCGAATCCAAGGATACTCTTATCGAATGTTTCAAGGAAGGAACCGTCCCCACCGAGTATTCCAAACGGCCGAACAGCATTGTAGATACCGAATCTTTCTTTAAATCCGACATGTAACGGCAACGCCCGAAGAACCATCGTGGTTTACAATGTTCCGGATGAATTGGATATTTTTATCTATAAATTACTTAAAAGCCGAACAGCGGCCTGTCTGACACGACTGTCCTTATCATTTAAAAGAGGGTACAGATCATCACTGATAGAAGAAATTTCATCCGCTTTGTGGGCTAATAAATTTTCTAAAACCTTCAATCGGACGAAGGGATCTTCGTCAGCAATCAATTTACGATATCTATTTAGAATAACAAAAGAAATGGGAAGCATTCCCATTCCCTCCAACGCGTCGATGCGCATGTCTGCGGGCAAATCCATGATAACATCGCTGTAGACCCATTCGACGTTTGGAAACTTCTCGGAAAAACGCCAATAATTGAGTAAAATACTACGCTGTTCTTCTATGGATCCGATTAGAAGCCGTGATTTTAACAGATCAAAAACATAATTGCCACCCACGGACACCAAGGCCGTTACGACCGATGCCTGAACATCCCGCTCAGGATCATCAAGACGTTGAATAAGCGCCTGAACGGCCGGATAATTCCCTTCCCAACCCAAGGCTAATGCACAACCCATTCGAATCGTCGGCAAAGAATGATCCAGCATATTGATCAACGCGGCATTGATAGCGGATGGATCCTTACTTTGCAAAGCCGCCAGCCCCAGTTGAATGGCAGCCGTCGTGCGAATTTGCTCATTCGTCGATTCATTGACCGTCAAATCATATAAAGGCCACAATACTTCTTCCTTACCGGCATATCCGAGCAGTGGAAGCATCCTGGCCAACATGGAATTGTCCACATGCGGCAATATTTCAAGAAATATCGCTACACCATTATCGATGTCGGCGAAAAAAGTGTTCATGTCCGCCAAATAATCACGCACTTTATCCAAAAGCCGATGCGAGCGATTGAAAGGAATAAGTCTGCCGTTCTTCATTAAAAATATCAATATCGACGGTTTATTTTATCGTTGAAGCATTTCAAAATATATTTGGCGGCAAAATCCGGGTGGCAGAAATAGGTCGTCCCCATTTTCGCCACGCGATCACAAATATCGTTTACAATCCGCTCTTTGTCATGATTACTGACGAAATTTCGTTCATTTTTATGTCTGAAGCAAACCCGATCCCCAAGGGCCTGCCGTATTTTGTCGAATTTCATATCATCCAAGTGATAATTGCCGAACCATTTTTTGTTCACGGGAATTTCTATTTCTACCCAAATACAGACATACCAACTATCGGCGGCAATTTTTTTGGATTGATCAAAATAGTTCAGGATTAATCCGGTATTCAGCGGTAAAGATCGAAAAGGGTCGCCTGACATGCAATACTCCGTTAAAAAAGAGAAAGTTGTTTATGTTGGGATTGCGGTGCCTTCTTAAAATCGTGTCCGAAATTTGTTTTATAGATCATATCAATATCCTCGATAAATGGCGATACATGCCGGCTACGGGGTTTCCCATGGATGCGGCGATTTTTGGCCCAACTGAGAAAAAGGTATCTTTTCGCCCGGGTCAGAGCGACGTAAAATAGCCGTCGCTCCTCCTGTACATCCGAAGACCGATTCTCCGATCGGTAGGGAATCCATTCGTCTTCGCAACCAGAAATAAAAACAACCGGAAACTCAAGACCTTTTGCAGCATGCAGGGTCATCAGCGACACTTTTTCAACCCGATGGTCATACGTGTCGGTATCCCTACAAAGCGCCACTGTCGCCAAAAAGTCAGCCACATCTTTTGGAAACAAACCCTTTGCGGATTCGACGATCTGCTGAAAACCTTTTTCAAAGAAAATATCGTCATTAAATTTTTCAGTAATACCCAATTTTTCCGATAAATATTCGATTTGATCCGTTAATGAACAAGTGGCCAGTCTATTTTTCAATATATCAATCTGATGAATAAAATCATATAATTGCTGCTGTTTTGAAAGCCCCATAGGGGGAATCGGTAAACGGCGTCGTGTTTGAATAAAGGCCTGTTCAACGCATAATTGGTTCTGATAGGCCCAGCGTTTTAATGATTTTATTAGATGGGAAGACAATTTGGGCCTCATCACCTTCAATGCCGCTTCGATATCCGCATAACCGCCCAAACCATGCATCAACTTAACAATCGAAAGCAATGATTTCAGTCCCAGGTGATCCAGAACACTTCTCCGATCGACAACTTGGCAAGGAATTCCGGCTTTTTCCAGTATTTTTAAAATCGGAACAGCCTGATTCCGGGTTCGAAACAAAACGGCAAAATCAGAAAAACCGAAGTTCAGTGAGTCATCGGATACATCCACGGAACCAGAGTCCAACGATAAAAAGCCAATCCCACCCACCATTTTTTCGATAGTCTTGCCAATAGCGACAGCTTCAGCATTTTCGCTCTGCATTTCCAATACTTGGATCTTTCTATCACCTGTTCGGTTTGAATATGTCGCCAAACGCTGACCGGTTGCCAAAGGTTCCGGGTTATGCCGGATCACCTGGGAAGAAATTTCAAGAATGGTCTGTGTCGATCGATAATTTTTGCAAAAACTGTCTGACATTGAGGGTAATCGCCCAGAAACCATTTAAAGCAGCTTAAATCAGATCCTCGAAAACCATAGATGGACTGATCTGGATCACCAATCACGCAAAGATTGGCTTGACCGCCGGCCAACAGACGAACAAGACGATATTGACTGACGTTAATATCTTGATATTCATCGATAAATATATCAGTAAAGCGATTTTTATAATTTTCCTGTATACTGACATCGTTTTCAAGTAACTGAACACTTTTAAAAATAAGGTCCTCAAAATCGACAGAATGATGAATTTCCAATATGTTTTCATAGCTTTCATAACAACGGCGAAAAAGATCAACCTGCTCAGGCGGACAAATATCATCCAGTTCTTCACAGAATGAAAGCATCTTTTGTTTGGCCAGTCCAATCCATTTCATCAGATCTTCTAATTTAATCCGACGTCCATTGCCGACCTGATTATTTAAGACCAATACATCCTGAACAATGGCTTTGCGACCGTCCTCGTCCAGAATGCTCAGCGCTCGATCGGTGTTCCCGTCCTTTAAGATCTGATAGCCCAGCGAATGAAATGTTCCGACAAACGGAAGCGGTTGGCTTTCTCCCAGCATGGCGAACAAACGTTCCTGCATCTCCTTGGCTGCCTTATTGGTGAAGGTGACGGCTATTATTCGGCTGATATCCGCACCCGATTGAAGAATCCGACCCATACGGTGGGTCAGGGTTCGGGTTTTACCGGTACCGGGTCCGGCCACGATCATCAGCGAGCCATGGGTATGGTCAACGGCTTTCTGCTGTTCGGCATTCAAACGGACAACCGGATCAACGCTATCGATGGTATTTTGCTGTAAAGAAGGTTGGGGTTGAATGGGATTATTCTTCATTTGGGGCGGGTTAGCGACAGTTCCGATGTCGAAACCGGCAAAAAGGCTACGCTGTGTGGAGAGCTTGGATCGCTCCGCTTCGGAAAAAATGTGAACCGTTCCAAAAACGCCGTCATATCCAGGTGAAAACGCGACACGGTTGTCACGCATTCGAGAAATCGCCTCATCGATCAGGGGAAAACCAACTGCAGCGATACGCTCTATCGCCAAATCGTGCAAAATGGTTAATTCGTTACCCAGATTTTCCAGCAACGACCAATAGGTTTGGGAAACCTTCTTGGATTTAGGACCCACGCAAAGAAGCTCGGACAAAATATTTTCCAATGGAATCAAACGATAGAACGGGAAGGTGCGCTTCGATCGAATCCCTTCAATGCGTGTGGCAAGTTGTTCAACGCGATTTAATACCCCCAGGGTCAATGCCTTGCCGCAAACAGGACAAAGCCCCTGATACAATCGGGTCTCGGCGGGCTGTAAACAAACATCGCATTTACGATGTCCATCCACGTGATACTTGCCTTCTTCAGGGTAAAATTCAAATGTCCCCAAAAAATGATTCGGATCGCCATTTTTAATAGCCCTCCATATGCTATGGTAATTCAAATCCGTTTTGAACAGATTTGCTTCTCTTCCAAGTTTAGCAGGTGAATGCGCGTCCGAATTTGATATAAGGGTAACCGAATCCAAATCGGCAACGCGCCAATTCATTGGTGGATCCGATGAAAGGCCTGTTTCAGCTGCAAAAATATGGTGGGTTAAGTCACCGAAACATTCGGTAATCGAATCAAAACCCGATTTTGAGCCCAGCATGGAAAACCAAGGCGTCCAGATATGAGCCGGCACAAAAAAACCATAATCAGACGTTTCCAGTGTAATTTCAAGTAAATCTCGTGCATCTAAACCCAGAATGGGTCTACCGTCTGAATGAATATTACCGATGGCCTTGAGCCGTTGATTGAATTGCCTTACATTTTCGAGATCAGGAAAAAATACAAGGTTATGATTTTTGCGAGTCTGATTCTCTTTTTTATAGATATTACTGATTTCACAGCTCAACATAAACCTAACCGGCGCCCGGCAGGATACTGGAACACGTTCATCGCAGCAGTTTGCAATATCGGACCTGAGGCGAAACAAACCCGGTTCAGCGGGTTCCAGCTTATTCTTGATCTCTGAAAACCACTCCGGATGGGTAAAATCCCCAGTTCCAACAACCTTAATTCCTTTGAGCTGCGCCCAGACATAAAGGTTTTCAAGGTCAAGATTTTGAGCAGTAGCTCGCGAAAATTTTGAATGGATATGTAAATCAGCTATAAAAGTATCTGAGTTCATTATATTTTCAGACGATTCTCCCGTCCAAAATCGGACACTTTTCAGGTCTGCTGACCGGACACTTTCATCGGTTTGTACTGGTTTTTGAACCTTAGTACGACGCCACGATTGCCCCACCACAAGACTTTGTTTTTGCCTTGTACCATCCGTTGGCTCAGCATATCAGCGGTACGTTGCTCAAATTCGTTCCCACTGCTATCGAGGATCGTGACGACCAGATTGTCATCCGAACCCTGATGCAGGGTAAAATTTCTTTTTTCAAAAAACAAGTTCCGCATGCTTTGTAGCGTCGTCTTGTTACCATCTTGGTGGCGGTAGTGCTCCCCGCCCACTTCTTTGAGGAAATTTTCATAAGCAAGTCTTGCCACCATGATGCAGTATAATTCGAATTCAACTTTTTCGGGGTCGCTGCCAGTCATTTCATCTAAAAAATAGCTGTATACCAAGTCCTTCAGACCGTTTTCCACAAGCCAGCGGTAACGGTATTTTTGAAGCATTTCCGACGCGTTTAACTCGGTATGGGTACTTCCAAAGCAGCGAATCTTTTTTCGAGTTTCAAGATCACGCAGGATCGCGATCCTCAGGGGCAGCAACGTTTTCGGAAGCGTAACGTCAATGGATTTGAGTTCATCTTCCTCGTCGTGTTTCTCCCAGCCGGATTCGTCATCCAACGCCGGGCCGATCAGTTTCTTGATCTGCTTATTTTTCTTCAGGCAAATATAAACATCGCCATTGGAGCAGCGAACCTGCTTGAAATACTGTAGGCTGGCTTCCTTGGTGTATTCCGAGTCCATATAAATCTCCTCAATGGCCAATGGATCGAAAAGCGGAAATATATGTTCCTCGCAATAGTGTTCCAGGATGCTTGGTGCACGCATGCCCCCATGGTAATAATTCATCGACAAAAGTGTGTTGGTCGAAAGGTCCCAAGACACATGGGGCCTGAAGCCGGGAACCAAATCACCCGATTTGTCAGGGCCTTTTCCAATTCCCTTATCAATGCTGTGAGCTCCAAAAAACCTCTTGAAATGAAAATCGAAAGCGATCTTCGTGCCTTGGGTAAGGCCAAGCTCCTTGGCCCGGAGAACCAGATCGCAACGAAGTAGATGAAGCTGGTCAAATTTGAATTCCAGGGTGTCCTCGTAATAGCGTGAACGTGATCCGAACATACCCAGGCCACTGGCAAAGGCCACAGATCGATCGCGATTATTGCGTAGATGATTAATGCGTCGATATCCGGACAGAATGCGAAAAACATTCAGCAGGGCCAAATTGCTCAAGTCCTTACCTCGCAACCGCGCCGGACCATAGCTTTCCATCGCCTGCACGATCCCCAGGTCATTGACAAACGGTGCCAGCAAAAGTGGGCCTGGATCGCATAAATGATAGGCATGTGTTTGCATTTTACGGCACAGTAACTCAAACTGCCGGTTTATCCGGCGCGATTCGAGCAATGACGCCTCACTATGAAGATGATACGCTGTCATGTCGGGAACAAACGGATTCACCTCGTTGTCCGGCTCGGAACAGAATTGATCCAAAGCCACCGGTGCCCGCGTGCGGTCTGTTAAAGCCCAGCGGGAAAACACCCGATTAACGGTAAATCTCGAGCAACGCAATTTGAGAATGTTGACAATCCCCTGCGCCGATTCTCGAGGATGACGCAACTTGTGCAGAACAATGCTCAACTCGGTCTCATCGCTCATCGTATCCTTGCCGGGTGTATTGGCCGGAATGAGTGCCCAGGGTCCAAAAAGCCGATAGTCTTTCACCAAACGGTAATAACTGGTCAGCGACAAACCGTAACGCAAGCAAACCGGTTTAACCGCATTCGAGGACTGTAAAAATATCTCTCTGAATAATTCAAAACGTTTATGGCATAAATCGGCATCCTGAAAAAATGTTTGTTGGCGTTTTTTGCGGTCTCGCCCCTTAACGCCCTTCTGCTTCAATCGATTCAGTTCAGAAAGTGTTCTTTGAATGCGCCACCAAAAATCGATATCACCTGGCCGATTGGAAACCAAACGACCGTAAGACGCCAGAATTTGTGCAACCGTTTCTATATTCGCATCCGCCTTGGTAGCAGGAACCGCCTCGGCAAATCGAAAAATTGCCTGTTGAGACAGGCTTGGCCGTGCCCTGCTGACCATAATCACCAAACGTTCCAAATCTGGTGCATCGATCAGATCTTTAAAATCCGGAAAAAGCCCTGCCATCCCGTAGGTTACAAAGCGATCTTCCTTTTCATAGAACTGCGAGCGCGATATCTTGTTTTCTTGGCAGATGGTTTTGATCGGTACTCCCTGAAACCAGGCCTTTCGGATCAATTCGTAATTAAAAATGACCGGATCATCTTGAACGAAGTAAGGTGTGGCACTATCGAATTTAGCCATGGCTTGGGCGACCTTGGCCTGAATTTTATTGAAGTAGGTAATCGTGCTGGGGGCAAGAATCATGCTGAATTTGTTATCATGCTATATGCAACAAATCAAGTATTTTCTTGCCATGCTAAATACAACACATTTTGGGATAAAATTGTCCGGAATTCCCTGTTTTTCGACAGATACTCTCGCAAACAGGACGCGGTCAAGCGTGTTGCTGATTGCGCCTTCTTTCAATTTATTGTATATTTACAGCATATTGTTTGGGGTTTGAGAAATTTTCTCTGTTCGCCCTGAGGAGTATGAGGAGGGATAGATGGCCGTGCGTTTAGCATGGGTCATTTTCAGGCTTAACGCACAAAGTAGAGTTTTGTTACGTCCTGTATTTATTTGGATTATTATTTTTTAGGTTGTTTTAATGCTCAAAATGTGTCCGGTTTTGGTCGGGAGAATCGTCTGATTTTAATTACAAAATAAAAAATTTTGGATGATTCATATTTTTTTATCAATAGCACACCACAAGTCGGTCCCGACTAGGACTTGATATTACAAATGTTCTTTGGCTTCCATCTATTTCAAAAAGATTTCAAAAATAGCTTGAAAAAATTATTAATAATATATTATATGTATATGTTTTTAATATAAATTATTAACCTTTTGATGACTTTCTGCGGAATCTTCTATGGGAATATTTTCATCTTCTGTTTCGATTACGCAATACCTTGTCGAGGGGAATCTTGATGAACCGATTATCGAAAACGTTGCAATCGGTTTAAAAAAGCAATCCATTGAAGAGATTGACAATGAATCTTCAGATAAGGCCATCGGCTGGACTTGTTTCAATGATCCTTTCAGCACCGATTTTGATAGAAATCCGTTCTTGATCGGAACGCATCTGGTTTTTTCCATGCGGATTGATAAAAAATCAATTCCTGCCAAAATCGTTCAAAAGCACTATGCCATGGAGATGAAAAAACGGCTTGAGGTCAGCGGCCGCGATTTTTTGAGCAAAACCGAAAAAAAAGAGATAAAAGACCACGTTATCCATGTATTGAACTTAAGAATTCCTGCAACACCAAATAGTTATGACCTTATTTGGAATTATGAAGCCAACCGATTATGGTTTTTTTCAAATTTGAAGGGTGCCAATGAAGAACTGGAAACCCTATTTTCGAAGTCCTTTAAACTGAAACTGATACGACTTTTTCCATATAGTATGGCGTCATTAGCATCGCCATTATCCGATCCGGAAAAAGATATTCTTACCCAACTCAGTCCAACCCGTTTTACGGAGTAGCCAATTATTCCATGCTTGATGTCGCCGTTGCCTATAACCGCTATAAATTTATTGGAAATGAATTTTTAACCTGGCTTTGGTTTATCATTGACGCCAACCCGGATTATTTAAAAACCGTCGATCAAACCATTGTTGCCCTGAATATTGGCAACCGAATCGTACTTGAAAACAATAGTAATGATTCAAGTGAGATAATTACGATTAAGGGCGACGATGCCGGTTTGGAAGAGGGAATTCTTTCTTTGAGAAAGGGTGCCGTTGTTATTGAAATGAATTTAATTTATAAAACAGAAAATCAGGACTGGAAATTTTCTTTAAAAGGCGAAAGTCTATCTTTTTCAGGGCTTAAGCTCCTGAGACGGGGCCCTTGGAAACAAAAGACGATATTGAGGGCTTGTTGTTGGAGAAAGCTTATCTGTTTGAAAAAGCGATTGAATTAATAAACCGTCTTTTTAATGCTTTTTTAAATCTGAGAGTCTCTTCGGATTGGAATACATCGCTTTTACCAGAAATCCGAAAGTGGGTTCAGGCTTAATTGCTTGCTATGCAGCCGTGAAGTTTTTTGTTGAGAAGTTTTTTGTTTAATAGATTGACAATAACACCATAGTTATGAACAACAGCAAATCACAGGTTTAAAAATGACGGGTTAAATAAATTTACAGAAAACGTTATTAACATTTTTTTATTAAAAATAATTAGTTATTATAATTAGTTATGAATATATAAACTTTTTTGTCAGCTCTAAGAACCAATAGATGAATATAAAGGATTTTTATTATGAAATTCGTTATCAACAAATCTCAGATTGTAAGTGTGCTGGCAAAAGTTCAAGGATTGGCTGGAAGAAGAAGCAATCTGGCAATTACCGAAAATATTTTGATTCGCAGTGGAAACGAGGGTGTATATTTGACTGCGACCGATTTAGAAACCGGTTTTGAAGGTTTTTATTCTGCTTCGGTAGAAAAAGAGGGCGCCATTGCTGTTAGTGCAAAAAAATTATATGAAATTTTAAGAGAGTTTCCTTCTGATGATATTTTCATCAATGAAGTCGAAAATCGCTGGATAGAGATTGGTAGCGGAAAAATTCAATACCATATTGTTGGAATGAATCCAGATGATTTTCCAGAAACGCCACATATTAGTGAAGTTGAATTTTTTTCGATTGAAGCCGCCATTCTACAAAAAATGATTGAACGTACCACTATTATATCAGCAGCGGGTGATGAAAAACGCGCCCATATCAATGGTATCTTTGTTGAGCGAATGAAAAACGAAGATATAAGTATCTTTCGATTTGTATCCACAGACGGCAGTCGTTTAAATGCAGTCGATCATATTTTTGAGTCATCACTAATAATTCCTCTGGGTGAAGGTGTATTGGTTCCCAAAAAAGGACTAAATGAAGTTGCGAAATTTCTTGATGTTGAGGGAAATGTTCAAGTTGGCATCAAAGATAGCAATTTTATTGTTCAAAAAGAGACTGAAACCATCATTATTCGAATGCTGGAAGGAGATTTTCCCAAATACGAAGATATCCTAAAAAAGGGAGTGGACCATTTTATTCACCTTGATACGATAGAATTTTATAAGATGCTGAAAAGAATGTCTATTTTAGCAACCGATCATTACAAGGGCGCTGTTTTTACTTTTGATGATAATAAACTGGTGGTAACTGCTACAAATCCGGATTATGGTGAATCCAAGGAAGAAACCGAAATAGAATTTGCCGGAGGGATGATTGAAGCTGCTTTTAATCCAAAATATTTTTTGGATACATTGAGTGTTATTGATGATGAACAGGTAATTATCAATATTGTCGATGGTAACCATCCCTGTGTCATTGAAGGTGATGGTGATAAAACTTTTACCAGTGTTATTATGCCAATGAGAATTTAATTTTAATGAGCGAAATTTATGATGCAAATAGTATAGATGTACTAGAGGGGCTTGAGCCGGTCCGGTTAAGACCCTCAATGTATATTGGTAATGTTGATGTGGCTGGTCTTCATCATTTGGTTTACGAGGTTGTGGATAATAGCATTGATGAGGCGATGGCCGGTTTTTGTGATAATATCCGGGTCAGTATTCATTCGGATAACAGTGTTAGTGTTGAAGATAACGGGCGCGGTATACCTGTTGATATTCATCGCACGGAAAATGTTCCAGCTGTCGAAGTCGTATTGACGAAACTGCATGCCGGTGGAAAATTTGACAATGACAGTTATAAAGTGTCTGGAGGACTTCATGGCGTTGGTGTTAGCGTCGTTAATGCGTTGTCAAAAAAACTTGAAGTCGAAATATACGGAAAAGGTAATATTTATTATCAGACATATGAGCGAGGAATTAAAACAAGTGAATTAACGATTAAAGGAAAAACTGATAAAAAAGGAACAAAGATCCATTTTATTCCTGATGATACGATATTCAATACAACAGAATTTAATTATGATATTCTTTCACGGCGACTGAGAGAATTGGCCTTTCTGAACAAAGGGGTTAATATATACATCGAGGATGAACGTTTCGATAAAAATGAAAAATTCCATTATGATGGAGGAATTGCATCTTTTGTCGAATATCTGAACAGACGCCACGCAGTTTTACATGAGCCCGTATTCATAGAAGGATATCGAAATGATGTAAATATAGAAGTAGCTATTCAGTACAATGCTACCTATAAGGAAAATATTTTTTCTTTTGCGAATAATATCAATACGGTAGAGGGTGGTTTTCATTTAATTGGTTTTAAAGCGGCACTTACCAGGTGTATAAATCAGTATTCTCTTAATGGTAATCTGCCAAAAAACCTTTCTGCAAAAATAAGTGGTGATGATGTCCGTGAAGGGTTGACAGCTATTGTTAGTGTTAGAATCAAGTCACCCCAGTTTGAAGGGCAGACCAAAACAAAGTTGGGAAATAGTGAAGTTAAGGGTTTGGTTGAGTCGCTGGTTAATGAAAAACTCAGCTCTTTTATGGAAGAAAATCCTGCTGTAGCACGTAAGATCATTGAAAAGGCAGTCGATGCGGCAAGAGCTCGGGATGCAGCCAAAAGAGCGAGGGATCTTGCAAGAAATAAAGGCGCGTTAATTGATTCAACACTTCCGGGAAAATTAGCGGATTGCCAAGTTCCTGAGCCTTCAATGCGGGAATTATTCCTTGTCGAAGGTGACTCGGCAGGTGGCTCGGCGAAACAAGGTAGGGACAGAAAATTTCAGGCAATATTACCGTTAAGAGGAAAAATACTGAATGTAGAAAAAGCAAGATTCGATAAAATCCTGCGAAGTGAAGAAATAAAAAATATAATTACAGCGTTAGGAACAGGAGTAGGAAAAGAAGAATATAATATTGATAAAATACGGTATCATAAAATTATAATTATGACGGACGCTGATGTTGATGGTTCTCACATCAGACATTGTTACTGACTTTTTTTTACCGTCAAATGCCGGAATTAGTGGATAAGGGCTATCTATATATTGCTCAACCACCGTTATTTAAAATTACCAAAGGAAAGAACGAATCCTACATTAAAAATGAAAAGGAACTCAACGAATTTATACTTAAAAAGAGCAGCGAAAAGAAAAAAATAAAAGTATTACAGAAAGATCATACTCTTGTAGATTATAACCTTTTTATTTTTTATGTGATTTAAGTGAGTTTGTTGCCTCAATGGAGAAGTTGGAAAGCAATGGTTTTAATTCTAAGGTTGTGGAGGAATTGATAAAATCTGAAATACAAGATAAATCTTTTCTTCAAAATAGAGACAACATGCTAAAATTAAATGAAAAATTTAAATCCAAAGGCTATGCTACAGAAGAATTATATTGGAATCGTGATGAAGAAGTTTTTGAGTTAACCATTAAAGCGCCTGATCAAAATAATTATATGCAAATAAATACTGTTGGAAAAAGTTTGATATATTCCTCAGATTATCAGAAATGTTTTATTTTGAATAAAAAAATAGAAAATATAGATAACCCTCCATTTGAAATAAGTTCGATGGAAAAAGAGTCAGAACCTGCTATTTTAAAAAATAAATATGATTTATTGCAAAATATTCTTGAAGAAGGCAAGAAAGGGTTCAATATTCAGAGATACAAAGGTTTAGGCGAAATGAATCCAGAACAATTATGGCAGACAACAATGCACCCAGATAAAAGAACCTTGCTAAAAGTAACTGTTGAGGATGCGGTTGAATCAGATGAAATTTTTACTATTCTTATGGGAGACGAGGTTGAGCCAAGACGCGATTTCATTCAAAATAACGCTTTAGAAGTCAGTATGTTAGATATTTAAAGAGGCTAAAAACAAGAACCCCCTATTTAAAAAATAGAGGGTTCTTTAATGGGTGCGCTCCTTTATTGGCAAATTTTTTCAACTTCAGCAGCAGCAAGAACAGTTAATAACGTTTAAGTAATCGAATCAGTAGGCAGAATAGAGTATTATCGCAATCGCAGGTTTTTTGCATAAAAGAGCTTATAAGAACTCGCATAAACATTATTTATTGTCAATCTCTTTTTGAATAATTTTAATAAAAATGCTATCTATTTAAAATGATTAAAGTTTTAATAAGCTATTAAAAATCTATGCTTCCGGGAGTTCTAGGAAAGGGAATTACATCTCTAATATTAGTAATGCCAGTAATCAGCATTAGAAGGCGTTCAAAGCCAAGTCCAAATCCACTGTGTGGAACAGACCCATATTTTCTTGAGTCCAAATACCACCAATAGTGATCTTTTGAAAGGCCTAAAAATTCCATATTTTTTTCTAATATATCAAGCCTTTCCTCACGTTGGCTACCACCTATTAACTCTCCAATTCGGGGAACAATGATATCCATGGCCGCAACCGTTTCGTTATCTTCATTCAAGCGCATATAAAAAGGTTTAATTCCTTTAGGATAGTTATATATGATCACCGGTTTATTGAAAACTTTTTCGCTCAAATAACGTTCATGCTCGGATTGCAGGTCCAAGCCATGAACGATTTTGAAAGTGAAAGCTTCTTTTGATTTTATTAAAATATCAACGGCTTCTTCATATGGAATTCTAATAAAATCGTTATAAATGATTTTGTCCAAAGAAAAAATCAACTGTTTATCAACAAAATTTGAGAATAAATTGATATCATCGGAACAATACTCAAGGGAAAAACTAACAATATTTTTGATAAGTTCTTCTCCAAGATCCATATTTTCATTAAGATTGCAGAATGCCATTTCTGGTTCTATCATCCAGAATTCTGCAATATGCCGGCTCGTATTTGAGTTTTCAGCACGGAAAGTAGGTCCAAACGTATAAACATTGCCTAATGATAGGGCAAACATTTCTGCTGAAAGCTGACCCGATACAGTAAGATTTGATTCTTTACCAAAAAATCTTTTGAATAATCGATTTTTTTATCTTCCTTCATAGGAAGGGGGTCACTTAATGTCGTAACACGAAAAAGCTCTCCTGCTCCTTCACAATCCGAGCTGGTGATAACAGGGGTATGTATATACCAAAAACCACGATCTTTGAAAAATTTATGGACAGCCCATGAAACTTCACTTCTGATTCTAAATAAGGAACCGTATTTATTTGTTCGTGGCCTTAAATGGGCAATCGTACGTAAATATTCATCACTATGCCTCTTTTTTTGCAAAGGGAAGGAATCTTCAGAGGAACCTATTATTTCTATGGTAAGGGCTTGGATTTCCCATTTTTGTCTACTTCCTTGAGATGCAACCATGTTGCCAGTGACTTCAAGGGCTGATCCTGTTTTTAATTTCCTTATTTTTGAATAATCGACATAATTATCATTAACAATAATCTGTATATTTTTTAGACATGAACCATCATTTAATTCTATAAAAGAAAATGTTTTTGAATCTCTTTTTGTTTTTACCCATCCTTTAATTAAAATATTTTTTTTGGGACTTTCTAAATTAATAAGGTCTATAATTTTATTTCTTTTCATTGGCAAAACCATATATTTAAAAAAAATAGTTAAAGGATAAATAATTTAATTTTATAAGAAGAATATCATGAGCAATAAAACTATTCAAGAGATCCTTCCCTTAATTCAACTTCCTAGTCGGTATTTAGGTAACGAAATCAACAGCATTAAAAAAAAATGGAACTCAGTAGAAATTCGCTTTGCTTTGGCATTCCCTGATCTTTATGAGATTGCTTCATCTCATTTTGGAATACAAATACTGTATAATATTTTAAATAAAAAAAACAATATATTAGCAGAACGTGTTTTCGCACCAGCAATGGATATGGAGTTACATCTCCGAGAGAATGATATCCCTTTATTTTCTCTTGAGTCGAAAAAACCAATAAAGGAATTTGATATTATCGGTTTTAGTCTGTTGTATGAGCTAAATTACACTAACATGATTAATATGCTTGATCTATCAAAAATTCCTTTGTTTTCAAAAAAAAGAACTGAAACTGATCCGATTGTTATCGCTGGTGGTCCCTGTACCTGTAATCCGGAGCCTATTGCCGATTTTTTTGATGCTATTGTTGTCGGTGATGGTGAATATGTATTGTTGGAAATGCTAAATATATGGAAAAAAAATAAATTTAATAATAAATCCGGCCGCCAAGATTTATTGGAAGCGTGGTCTCGCTTGAAAGGCGTTTATATACCAAGTTTTTTTGATGTTAAATATTCTAATAATGAACAAATACTTATTCCAAAAACAGCATGGCATACTTGTGTTGATAGAGCTGTTGTTCCTGATCTGAATGAGGCTGTTTATCCAGAAAATCCAATTATACCCTATGGAAAACCAATTCATGATCGTCTACGAATGGAAATAGCCCGCGGGTGTACAAGAGGATGTCGATTTTGCCAGGCAGGCATGATTTATAGACCTGTAAGAGAAAGAGATCCTGATAAAATATTATCAATTACGCAGAAATCTTTAATTAATACCGGTTATGAAGATTTATCGCTTTTATCACTAAGCACAGGAGATTATTCTTGCATTTCTAATCTAATAAAAACGCTTATTAATTCAAAAACATATAATGGTGTCTCCATTTCATTACCATCGTTAAGAGCAGGTTCAATTAGCCAAGAATTAATGGATTGCATAAGAAAAGTTAGAAAAACAGGATTTACAATTGCACCTGAAGCCGGAAGTCAACGTTTGCGGGATGTAATTAATAAAAATATCGATGAAAACGATATTATTAGTACAGTCAATAGTGCTTATTTAATGGGATGGAAGATAATAAAATTATATTTTATGATAGGTCTTCCATCTGAACAGCATAAAGACTTAGTGGCTATTGTCGATTTAATAAAGAAAATTAAATACGATATATTGAAAAAAGGCGATATAAAAATAAATGTTAGTTTATCGACTTTTGTGCCAAAACCTAATACACCTTTTCAATGGGAAGAACAAATTGATCTTGAAGTTGCAAAAAATAAAATAGAATGGTTAAGAGACAATCTAAATATACATAATGTTAGAGTTAAATGGCAAGACCCAAGGGTTAGTAAAATTGAAGCTGCTTGGTCTAGAGGAAATAGAAAACTTAGTAACGTTCTTGTTGAAGCATGGAGAAATGGATGCCGTTTTGATGGGTGGAGTGATTATTTTAATTATGATAAATGGATCTCTGTTTTTAATAAATGTAATATCAATTTCCTGCAATTTACTGATCACAAAATAGATGTTGAAAAAAAATTGCCTTGGGACCATATTAATATTGGAATTAACAAAAAATATTTAATTGAAGAAAAAGAACGTTCTCTAAAAGGAGTTACAACGGAAGATTGTCGGAATGGAAAATGTTCAAATTGCGGAGTTTGTGATTTTAAAGAAATAAAACCTATTTTATATTATACTAATAAAAAATTAGTAATTTCTGATAATAAAGATGAAATTAATGATATTAATACATATAAATTCAGAATTAAGTTTATAAAAAAAGGTGATGCAAGATTTTTCGGTCATTTAGAATTAGTCAATATATTTATAAGAGCAACAAGACGCATGGGGTTTCCAATTAAATATTCTGAAGGTTTTCATCCTATGCCAAAAATTTCTTTTATTGATTCTTTGCCTATAGGAATTCAAAGTATAAATGAAGAAATGATAATAAAAATGTATAAATATATTGATCCTGATGAAATAACTAAAAAAATAAATAAAACTTTGCCTGAAGGCATCAAAATAATAAAAACAAGCTTATTTCATAAAAATGAAAATGATAAATATAATTATTTCATAGAACTTAAAGATTGTTTTTTTAATTCAAAAAAAATCGATTTATTTTATAAAGAAAAAGTATTCGAAATAACTAAAAAAAATAAAAAAGGTAATATTATAAAAATAAATCTAAAAGAAATGATTGATAATATAACTATTATTGGTCTAAATAAAGCAATTTTAACTATAAAAATAAATAATGGAATAATTATAAGGCCGAATAAAATTCTTAGGGAATTATTCGGATTAAACGATTACCAAATAATTCAATCAAAGATAATAAAAATTTAAGATGCATAAAAAAATAATTATAAATGTATCCGACCATGAAACGCGTGTAGCATTGGTTGAAGAAGAAACCATTGCTGAACTTTTTATCGAAAGAAAAGGTAGTCGAGATATTACCGGAAATATTTATAAAGGAAGAGTGCAGCGGGTTTTGCCAGGAATGCAAGCTGCCTTTGTCGATATAGGCTTAAACCAAGCTGCTTTTATTTATGTTGATGATGTAGTAAACCATCAATATGTAGAATCGGAAAATTATTTTAACTGCGATAATTTAGAATTAGAAAAAAAAAATATAGAGAATCAAAATGAAAAAACCATCGTAAAGGAAAATATTGAAAACATTCTTAGAGAAGGACAAGAAGTACTGGTTCAAGTTTCAAAATCTCCGATTGGAACAAAAGGAGCAAGAATAACATCTAATATTTCTCTTCCTGGTAGATTTTTAGTTTTAATGCCGACTTCATCGCATATTGGTATTTCAAGAAGGATTGAGGATGATGTAGAGAGAAACAGATTAAAGGAAATAGTATTAGGACTCGCAGATAAAAGTAATATGGGATATATTGTACGAACTGCTGCAGAAGGGATTAATAAAGAAAAAATTGCGTATGAGATGGGTTTTTTAAAGAATTTATGGTGTAATATTCAAAAGAAATATCAGACTGCTATTACACCATCAATGCTTCATCAAGAACTAAATTTAAGTCTTAGAGCCGTTCGAGATTTGCTTATACAAGAAGCTGAAAAATTAGTAATAGACTCAAAGAAGGATTATGATTCAGTTTTAAATTTTCTTGAAACATTTAATCCAAAATTAAAAAGCTCAGTAGAATTATATGATGGGAAAGAACCTATTTTTGATTCTTATAATCTCGAAGGTGATATTATAAGAGCATTGAAAAAGAAAGTTTGGTTAAAATCTGGTGGATACATCGTTATAGAACATACTGAAGCTTTGGTGGCAATAGATGTTAATACCGGTAGATATGTCGGAAAACATAATTTGGAAGAAACAATATTAAAAACAAATTTAGAAGCAGTTAAGGAAATTGCTTATCAAATTCGATTGAGAGATATAGGGGGTATTATAATTATTGATTTCATCGACATGGAAAAAAAATCGAATCAAGAAAAAGTATTTTCCGCTTTAAATGAAGCAGTTACAAAAGACAGGAGCAAAACCCATATCCTTCCCATCTCAGAGATGGGGCTTATCCAAATGACTAGGAAAAGAACAAGAAAACCTTTAAGTCGACTTCTGTGTGATCCGTGTCCTTATTGTGATGGAGAGGGCTATGTTATTTCCATAAAGACCATTTGTTATTCTATCTATCGAGAAATATTAAGATATGCCGTTGATATGACCGGAAATAGGCTTACATTAAGAGTTAATCCGGAAGTGGCTGAATATTTGCATGGTGAAGAAAATCGGCTTATTCCTGGTATTGAAAAAACGATAGAAAAACAGATAACGATATATCCCGATGTTCGATATCACATGGAAGCATTTGAAATAACAGAATCATTGTGATAAACGACCGATTATATGGTGGCATTGAAAATTAAAACAGGTATTTCAATCTTGACACAGGTATTTTCTTATGATTAATAAAATCGATTTGTTATGTGTTTTAAAAAAATATAACTAAAAAAGGAAATAAATAATGAAAAGAACTTATCAGCCAAGCAAAATTAAGCGTTCAAGAACTCATGGTTTTAGATTAAGAATGTCCAGCAAAGCAGGTAGAAGAATTATTAACAGAAGAAGAGCGAAGGGAAGAAAACGTTTAGCTCTTTAATCTTAAGGATTCGGCCTTTTGAAAATTAATTAGAAATAAACAAAAAAGGTCGAATCCTTATGAACCCACAAGTACTGAAAAAAGAAGATAAACTCAGAAAGCGTTATGAATTTATAACGCTTTCTGAGTTTGGAGAAAAGAAATTTTATAAAAATATAATTATTATTTACCGTAAAAATGATTTAAGTAATTCAAGGATAGGAATAACAGTATCAAAAAAAGTGGGAAATGCAGTTGTAAGGAACAAAATAAAAAGAATTATAAGAGAATTTTTTAGAAAATCGCGTATGTTATATAATAATAACTATGACATTAATATTATCGTGAGAAAGAAAATAAAAAATTGCGACCATAGCGATTTGAAAAAAGAGCTGGAACTCTTTCAAATTAAAATTGGAAAATAATGTCGATGAAAAAAATTTTTCTTATAATAATAAGAATATATCAAATTTTAATTTCACCAATCTTTGGGCAAACATGTAGATTTTATCCCTGTTGTTCTGAATATGCATACCAATCTTTAAAAGAGCATGGTTTTGCTGTAGGGAGTATGCTTACGCTAAAAAGAATAATAAAATGCCATCCTTTTCATCCAGGTGGGTATGATCCAGTTCCCTAATGAACTGCAAAATTAAATTCTCCTGATTACTGTGTACTATGTATTTTTCCCCCTTTTCTGACTTTGTTGATGTTGTTTAGATATAAACAGCGTAATTAACGTATTGACGAGAAAAATCGTCAAGGAGATTTAAAATGGAACAAGTTCGGCTGCTGTTGGCAATCGGCCTATCTTTCGTCGTATTATTCATCTGGAGTGTTTTTTTTATAGATAAGCAGCCAGAACAGATCGATAATAAAGAAATCGTAGAAAAAAGCCAAATCAAAAATAATGAAGAAAATAATATAGATGTAGAAAATAAAATTGAAAATAATAAACAGAAAGATATAGTTTCTTCCCACCATTCACGTCAAAACAATATTGTTGATAATCCTCAATATGAAAGGCAAGTTAGTATTGAGACGCCATTTTATATTGTTAAAATTTCAAGTAGAGGCGCTACTTTTAAAAGTTACGTTTTAAAAAAATACAAAGAAAATGCGAAACCTGGGTCACCAGATAAACAATTAATCCCCATCAATATAAATAATGGCGTTCTTAATACAACTTTGGCAAATTCTTCTATAAAAGGTTTTGGTGATGCTAATTATTCAATAAGCGAAAAATTAGAAAAAATATCCCTATTAAAAAGTAAAAAAGAAATTCATTTTCGTTGGATATCTGACAATGGATATATAATCGATAAAAAATTTACTTTTGATCCAAAAAGTTATCTTATTTCATTGGATGTAGCTATTATAAACAATACTGATAATGCATTAATTGATAGCTTATCAATTGGGATGAAGAATAATGTTGAAGATGAAAAAGGTTATGGTTTTTCGGGGCCTAGTGCATTAATTGATAATTCTCTAAAACAAATTAAAATTAAAAATATAGACGAAGAAAATGAGTTTAAAGGAATAATAAAATGGGTTGGTATTGAAGATCAATACTTTACTTATACGATTGTTCCCGAAAAACCGATTGAAGGTATAATGCGGTTATCCATTGAGGATAATATCGTTTCCAATCGATTAATAACTGATAATTTTAGAATCGAATCCAAACAACAAAAGAGTTTTAAGTATTTAGTATTTATGGGTCCGAAGAGCATGGAATTATTGAATAGTCTTGGTCATGATTTGGGTAAAGTATTAAATTTTGGTTTCTTTGATATCATAGCCAAGCCGTGTCTATGGTTTTTAATTAAAATTCATAGCATTATTCCAAATTATGGTTTTGCTATAATTATTTTAACAATAATTACTAAATTAATTTTATGGCCATTGGGTTCAAAAAGCTACAAATCAATGAATGATATGAAGAAGCTTCAACCTTTAATGGCCGAAATTAGAGAAAAAAATAAAAATGATAAACAAAAAATGAATCAAGAGTTGATGTCTTTATATAAGACATACAAAATAAATCCTATGGGTGGATGTCTTCCGATGGTTCTTCAAATACCAGTTTTTTTTGCTTTGTATAGGATGTTATATCAAGCAATAGAATTACGACATGCGCCTTTTATATTTTGGATAAATGATTTATCAGCACCCGATAGACTTTTTAATTTTTCTTTTTCAATACCTTTTATGCAACCTCCATACGGAATTCCTGTTTTGACCATAATAATGGGAGCGACGATGTTGCTTCAACAAAAGATGTCACCACCTCCTGGAGATCCAGCTCAAGCAAAAATGATGATGCTGATGCCGATCGTTTTTACTTTTATTTTTATCAATTTTTCATCCGGCTTGGTCTTATATTGGTTAGTGAATAATATTCTGTCTATTAGCCAACAATACTACATTCAAAAGAAAGCTAAATAAAATCCAAAGGAATGAGAAATCCAGAGGGAAAATGATAAACATTTTAGAGTTTAAAGGAAAGAGTGTTGAAAAAGCACTTGAAAGTGCCAGTAAAGAATTAAACGTATTAAAAGAAAATATACGATATGAAGTTATTACTTATGGATCATCCGGTATTTTCGGATTGGTTGGCGTAAAGAAGGCTAAAATAAATGTTTTTGTCGATAAAGAAGATAAAAGCAAGTTTAATAAAAATAGCAATGAAACAAATAATCTTTTAAGTAATGAAGAAATAGAATGTGAAAAAGAAAAAATTAAAAAAATAGTTAACTATTTATCGGATAATGTTAAAATTGAACATTATTTTGATGGAGAAGAACTGGTATTCAAAATATCAGGTAATCAAAGTGGTGTAATAATAGGTAAAAGAGGTCAAACTTTAGAAGCTATTCAATATATAAGCGAAAAATTAATTAATAAAAAAAGAGAAAAAAGAATCAGAGTTGTTGTAGATGTTGAGGATTATATTGAAAAAAGGAAAAAAAATTTAATTAAATTAGCACATAGGATGGCTGAGAAGGCAAAAAAGAATAAAAAAACTATCACTATTGGTCAAATGAATTCGCATGATAGAAGAATAATACACTTAGAATTAAAAGATGTAATTGGGGTAAGAACAAAAAGTATTGGAGATGGATTTTATAGAAAACTAATAATTATTCCTATCCATAAAAAAATAAAAAATAATAAGAAATAATTTTTTAAGAAGCATTGAAAATAAATGTTAGAAGAAACCATTGCAGCAATAGCAACTGCTTTAGGTCCCGCCGGCATAGGTATAATTAGAATTTCTGGCCCTAATGCCTTAGAAATAATTTATAAACTTTTTAGTCCGATAGCAAAAGAAATAAAAAATTCTAATTTCCTCACTTTTAAAAATAACATCAAATCTCATAGAATTTATTTTGGAAGAATTCAGAATTATGCAACAAATGAAATTTTAGATGAAGCAATTATTCTATATATGAAAGGTCCAAAAAGCTTCACAAGAGAAGATGTTGTTGAAATTCAAGTTCACTCAGGAATAATAAATTTAGAAAGAATATTAAAAGAAGTGATAAAGGCTGGTGCCAGGATAGCTGAACCTGGAGAATTTACATTGCGAGCATTTAATAATGGAAGAATAGATTTAACCCAAGCCGAATCGATTATCGATTTGATTAATGCGCCTTGTGAAAAAGCTGCACAAATTGCTATCGGCCAACTTTCAGGAATATTATCCAAAAAAATAGAAAAACTGAGAAATTGTATTTACGATATTAAAGCAAAATTAGAAGCATACATTGAATTTTATGATGATGAAAATATTGCAGCGGAAAAAATATGTTTTGAGGCAAAAAAAAATCTTGCCGAAAACATTCTCCCTGAGATTAAAAAAATTTTAAAAAATAGTAATGAAAAATCAATATATGCAAAAGGCATAATTCTTACCATAGCCGGATACCCAAACGTAGGAAAATCGAGTCTGCTCAATTGTCTTGTTGAAAAAGAAACGGCAATCGTTAGTGAAATTCCAGGGACCACAAGAGATATTGTTAAAGATTTCCTAACGATTAAAGGTCTTCCGATTACAGCATGTGATACTGCAGGAATACATCATTCAATAGATCCTATAGAATTAAAAGGCATTAAAAAAACTAAAGAAAATATTGAATGTTCTGATATTATTATATTTATTTTAGACGGAAGCAGAATTTTAAATAAGGTTGAAAAAGAATTTCTCTACAAAAATAATGATAGAAATCTGTTAAAGGTTATAAATAAAATAGATATATCAACAGAGAAAAACATTGCCAATTTAGAAAAATATCTTAATGAAAACAACATCCCACAAATTTCTGCGAAGAATGATATTGGAATCGAAAAATTAAAAAATCTCATTTTTGAGAAGATTACTCACCAAAAACAAACCAGAATAAATTTTGATTTTGAAGTTGCCAATTTAAGGCAGTGTTATTTACTCGAAAAAATTGAAAAAGAAATAAATAGGATATTCGAAAAAGAAATATTTATAGATTTACAAGATTTTTCCGACGCTATTGGCATAATAATTAATATATTTAATAAAATCACTGGAAATGTAAATTCCGATAAATTGTATAAACAAATTTTTCAACAATTTTGTATTGGGAAATAGTGTTTCACGTGAAACAATGTTGAGGATCGATCATGATGATACCGGAATTAGAGTTAATTTTTGCAGAATATGAAAATATTGTAAGTCAGGTTGATCAGGTTTTTGAATCTGTATGTAATCAATTCCCTGAATGTATAAACTGTAAAAAAGAGTGCTCAGATTGCTGTCATGCATTATTTGACTTAACGTTAGTTGAAGCAATTTATATAAATTATAAATTTATAGAAAATATTCCTGAGACAAAAAGAGCTTTGATTTTAGAAGAGGCAAACAAAGTAGATAGAAAACTATACCGCTTAAAGCGAGATTCATTTAGATCTATTGAATCTGGCGATAAAACCGAAGATCAGGTCTTGTTTGAATTAGCTGCCGAAAGATCTCGTTGTCCTTTATTAAATAATGAAAACCTATGTGATTTATATAAATTTAGACCTATTACTTGTCGATTGTACGGGATTCCTACTTCTATTGGAGGGAGGGGTCATACCTGTGGATTATCGATGTTTAAAGAGGGGCAGAGCTATCCAACCGTTAACCTTGATGCAATTTATTTGAAATTAAATGATCTTTCATCTAAATTGGTTAAGACTATAAAATCTTCATATACTCAGATGGATAAAATTTTGATGCCGCTTTCTATGTCATTGTTAACTGTTTTTGATGAATCCTATTTAGGCGTAAAAAAAGATAAAGAATAAAGAAAAGGTGAAAAAGAGGTCAATAAATGAATTATTTACTTTCGGATGCAGATAAAAAAAAATCCGTGTTTGACTCTATGTCGCCAAAAAGACAAAAATATATTATAGAAAAAGTTGGTTATGACAAATGGGATCCATTTGAAAAACCAAAAGATCCTATTGATATCAGACGGGATAAAAGTAAGCGTACCGCGCAAATGCTTGTTCGTGAATTTTTACAGTCAAAATCAATGGATCAATATTCAAATAATTATGGCCGCGGTGTTTTAGATATGGCCATTGGGATAGTTAATGATGATGATCGTTATATAGCGATGTATGATTTCGCCCTTTGGCACAATGAACTTATCAGAAAAGAGCAGGGTTAATAGATTCATAAAAATCCGCGTCCCAAACGATATCGTAAAAAACCCGATAACAAGGCTTGCGAGTCCTTAGGAATGCGGCGTACTTTTGCGTACGCCGCAGTGACGAAGGATGAAGCTTAACGCCGATATCGGGTTTTTTACGATATCGTCTAATAATAAGGAAGGAAATATCTTCGGGTGATGACTCAATCATTAGAATTAATACGGTATATTGCTTTAGCAAACCACAAAGTTGATTTTAATGAGTTAAAAAAAATATTTAATTGTAACCATCCTTCGGGAGTTAAAAAATTAAAATCGGTAATAAAAAAATTAATTAACGATGGAATTCTTACTTATTCATCTCAGTATGGCCGTTCAAATATAGAAGTATCATATGACCGGCCAACCCTGGTTTCTCAGAATATTGTTTTAAAACCATCTAATTCAAACTATTTTTCTGAAAAATACCATGTTGTTTCTTTATATAGAGGTAGTTCATTTGGAGTGGGAGATCATCCAACGACACGCTTATGTATTAAATTAATGGATAAATATTTTTATTCAGAAAAAATAATTTTAAAAAGAAATAAAATTAATTGTTTGGATATTGGAACAGGATCGGGTGTGCTGGCTATAATTGCAGCTAAGATAGGGGCAAAATCGGTGGTCGCTTTAGATAACGACCCCTGTTCTCTTTTTGATGCTAAAAAAAATATTTGTATTAACAATTTATCTCATAAAATTATTGTTAGTGATACAAGTATCAGTAAGTTAACAGGTTCTTATGATCTTATTTTGGCGAATCTTCGGACCCCTACTCTTTTAGAAATCAGCAAAAAGATACAACATATAATTAACATGCATTGTGATATAATCTTATCTGGAATTAAAGAAGGGGAGAGTAAATTTGTTATCAATCAATATGAAAAAGCAGGTTTTTCTTTGGTAGAAGAAATTACAGAAAATGGATGGATGGCATTATGGATTCTTAGAGCCTGATTATTGAAAGATAATAGGTTGATCAACTTGTGGTATTGATTCATGTCTAATCGTTTAAAAATGAGGCTGTATGTGATTCGTTTTTATCATTCCGTTTTAATTGAATTTTAATCCAATAATTTGGAATTGCGAAACCTTTATCTATTTTTCTGTCAATATAATTCTAATCCTTTTCAACCTCTTCCAATTAGTTGTCAAGCTTTCCCTATCTGTTGACAGCCGGGTGTCTGTATCCCAATATATCTATACCGAAGTGATAGCGGTTTATTTATTTTCTGTATCTCGATAGATTCCGACTTTTCTAATTGAAGGAGAAACCATGATGGATGTCATCAAGGTTCCAGAAATCGGTGAGAATGTCGAAGCTGGGGTGGTTGTGGTGGTTCATATTAAGGTCGGGGATATAATCGCAGTGGACGATACGGTTATCGAACTGGAGACTGATAAGGCCCTGGTTGAGATTCCATCGCCGATTGCCGGCCGGGTTGTGGACGTGCTTGCCTGCCCAGGTGACCGGATGCACGTGGGTGATGTTATCGCTAAGGTGGATAGTGAAACGCTACGCCGACCGTTTCCAAAAACAACGCGATCAATATTGCGACCGAATTATCAAATTTGGAGAAGGCAGTGCCGCCAGAAAGGTCATTGCTGGAGCGCCCTCCGGCGCCAGCTACTCCCTCGATTCGGCGAATCGCCAGGGAACTGGGTGTCGATATCCACTCTGTGTGTGGCTCCGGTCCAGCTGGGCGGATCAGCGAATCTGATGTCAAGACACATGTGCATCAGCGCATGCCAGAGGCAGGGAGAGAAGCCAGTATGGCCATTTCGGGTGTGGTGGCAAGTCTACCTGATTTTAGCCGCTGGGGTGAAGTGGATATTGAGGAAATGAAAACCGTTCGACGGCTGACGGCCCAAAGTACCATGACGGGTTGGAAATCCATACCCCATGTCACTCAGTTTGATGAAGCCGATATTAGCGGTGTGATGGCGTTTATTGAAAAAAACACTCGACAGGCGGAGAAAATCGGTGTCCGCTTGACGTTGACAGCCATTTTGGTCCGTATTTGTGCGGAAGCGCTCAGACGTTTTCCACGGTTTAACGCCAGTGTTGATGTGGTCAATAACCGCATTATCCTTAAAAAATACATTCATATTGGGATAGCTGCGGACACCCCCCGGGGTCTTCTTATTCCAGTGGTTCGTGATGCAAATTGTAAAAGCATTATTGAATTAGCCAGAACCATCGCGGATTTGGCGACACGTGCGCGTAATAAAAAAATAAAACCCGATGAAATGGAAGGGGGCACTTTTACCATTTCTAACCAGGGGGGTATCGGCGGGGTTGGGTTCACACCCATTGTGCTCTGGCCCCAAGTGGCCGTTTTGGGTATCAGCCGTTCGGCAATTCGCCCAATATATGTTCAGGATCGCTTTGAACCGCGAACCATTCTTCCCTTATCGCTCTCCTATGATCATCGCATCATCGACGGTGCCGATGCAGCACGTTTTCTGCGGTGGATCTGTGATGGATTGGAACAGCCCTTAACCCTTTTTTTGGATTGAACGGTGCGTGGTGTTCGCATCACCAAATGAAGAAAGCGAGAATATTAGATGGATGAAAAGACAACACACGTAGCTGTGATTGGCGCTGGTCCTGGCGGATACGCGGCTGCATTTTTGGCCGCTGACATGGGAATGGCCGTAACCCTTATTGATCCGGCGGAAAATCCGGGAGGCGTTTGCCTTTATCGTGGCTGTATTCCATCCAAGACGTTATTGCATGTTTCCCGGCTAATCAACGATGCGGCAGAAGCCGAAAATTGGGGCGTTTCTTTCGGTAAACCCAAAATTGATATCGACCGCTGCGCCAGTGGAAAGCGGATGTGGTTGCCGGGCTGACCGGTGGTTTGGGGCGTCTGGTGACCCAACGCAAAATTACCTACCTGCGGGCCACAGCGGCTTTTACCGATGCCCATAACCTGATTCTGACCGATGCTGATGGCAACACCAGCACATTGATATTTGATTTTGCCATTCTGGCGACGGGATCTCAGGCAGTCGATTTACCCCTATTCCCGGTGGACAACGTCCATATCTGGAATTCCAAAGACGCCTTGGATCTAAAAACGATTCCAAAAAGCCTGCTGGTGGTGGGTGGTGGCTACATCGGTTTGGAACTGGGCAGTGTTTATGCCACCTTGGGGACTGACGTGACTGTGGTGGAGATGTCACCACATTTGTTGGCCGATGCAGACCGGGATCTGGTGCGTTTCCTGCAGAAAGGATTAAAAGATCGCTTCAAAGCGATTTTAATGGATACTACAGTGGCAGCGGTCAAGCCTCAGAAGAATGGCGTTAAAGTGACTTTTCAAACTAAAAACGTAGAGAAAACGAGTACACAACTCTTTCAGCGTATTTTGGTAGCCGTGGGACGCCGGCCCCAAACGACTGGCTTGGGCCTTGATGTGGTAGGTGTTGATGTAGACGATAAAGGTTTTGTTCGGATAAACGCCCAGTGTCGGACATCGGTTGAAACGATTTTTGCTATCGGCGACGTGGCCGGTCAACCGATGTTAGCCCACAAAGCTTCTTATGAGGCACGGATTGCTGTTGAGAGCATTGCCGGGAAGAATGTGGCTTTTGATCCAGTAGCCATCCCGGCGGTGGTTTTTACTGATCCGGAAGTGGCCTGGGCTGGGTTGACCGAGAGTAACGCCAAGGAAAAAGGTATTACCGTGGAGGTCACGCGCTTTCCCTGGGCCGCTTCGGGACGGGCGGTCACTCTGGGCCGCAATGACGGCATCACTAAATTAATTATCGAACCGGACACTGAACGGCTTCTGGGCGTAGGTATCGTTGGGCCAGGAGCCGGGGAGATGATTGCCGAGGCGACGTTGGCTCTGGAAATGGGGGCCAACGCCACCGATGTAGGGTTGACCATTCATCCCCATCCGACACTTTCAGAGACGTTTAAAGAGGCCGCTGATATTTTTCATGGCACGGCGACTCACTACTACCGCCCGAAGAAGAAAAAGAAATAAAAAATAACTATTTAAAAATAAATACAATTTTTTTAATCCTAAATAAAAACGGTAGTCAAATACGTGGTTTGTTTTAATTTTTTGCTTTATTAAAACATTCATATTGTGTATACATTGTAGCTATATCTACTTGAAAATATTTTTTCCTGATAGTTCGTTTGGGACAGTCTTTTCCATATCAACAGAGTAAGGATACCTTTTTAAGTCGGCAGGATTGTTTTTATTTTTGAAAGAAATGACGACCGATATACAATAGATGTTTTAACTGAATTTAATTCATCAAAACATGTTTACGCATAAAAAAGAAAGGAGCTCGGCTATGCAACCAACGGCAATCGTATCGCCTAAAGAATTCCGGAGAAACCCTGACGGTTCCTGGACCTGTATCAAGAACTCGGATATTAAGAGCACTTACGGCATCTATCGCGTATCCCCGGGGATGACGTTCAAGAAAAAACAGTCAATATGGGGTATTGACGTTGTTGAGCTGCTTGACCAGACGAACGCCAACTAACAATTGGATAACTATCTGATATCGGGAATCATTTCCGCTGTTCTGTCATGTTGCGTCTTAAAAGGTGGGGTCGGGTGGTGAATTGTTCTGCGGCGTCCAAGCCGTTCATCACCCCTCCCTTGCTTTGTACGGCTCCTTGCAGCCAACCCGTCTATTTACCCGCTTACCCGCCGGGCTATGCTATTTTGAACAAATGAGTTAAGGCCACCCAACACCGCTTTTCGTCATTAAATATAGTGGGTTGCTCGTGGATGATCACTTCAGGAAACCCCATGTTCACTAATCTTCTGACGTCAGGGTCGGAAAAATCTGAAAAGGGTGGCATAGCACCAAATTGGCACTATCTTATTGGGCATTCAGAATCTTGGTAGCTCCGGCAATCGGTATTTAACAGTCGATTGATACGGACAATGTGTCTAAATTTGGAAAAGTGCAGTGGGATGCCAATTATCGTGTATTGGTTTCGGGTTTTGTGCTGCCAAAGGAGTTTCTATGATAACATTATTCGATCCGGTTCAATTGGGCGCGCTTTCTCTTCCTAATCGTATTGTTATGGCACCTATGACTCGCTGCCGCGCCAGCGAAGGACGCGTTCCCAATACCCTCATGGCCCAATATTATGCCCAGCGTGCGGCTGCAGGGTTGATCATCAGTGAAGCCACGTCGGTTGATCCTATGGGAATCGGCTATCCGGATACGCCCGGGATTTGGTCCGAGGCCCAGGTGGCCGGCTGGCAATTGGTTACCGATGCGGTTCACCAGATTGGCGGCCGAATCGTCTTGCAGTTATGGCATGTGGGCCGCATTTCCGATCCCCTTTACCTGGAGGGGAAACGGCCGGTAGCACCCAGTGCCATTGCGGCGAGAGGGCATGTCAGTTTGGTGCGTCCTGAAAAAGCCTATGTCGTTCCTCGTGCATTGGAGATAGACGAAATTCCCGGCATTATCGCCGCCTACCGGCGAGGCGCGGAAAATGCCCAGAAGGCCGGTTTTGACGGTGTTGAGATCCATGGCGCCAACGGCTATTTATTAGACCAGTTCCTGCAGACTTCCACCAACCACCGCACCGATGAATACGGCGGCAGCGTTGAAAACAGAGCCCGACTGCTGCTGGAAGTTACCGATGCAGCGATTGACGTCTGGGGTGCCGGCCGCGTCGGCGTCCATTTGGCGCCCCGCGGGGATGCTCATGACATGGGGGATGATGATCCGGCGGAAACCTTTGGCTATATCGCTAATATGCTGGGGCAACGCAAGATTGCGTTTATTTTCACGCGGGAACACCCGAATGAGCCGATGTTGACGCCATCGTTAAAAAAAGCGTTTGGTGGGATGCTGATCGCCAACGAACAGTTGACCAAGGCGACGGCAACGCAGTTGCTGCAGGATGGAATCGCCGATGCGGTGGCTTTTGGCAAGGCTACATCGCCAATCCGGATCTGGTTTCCCGTTTCCGCGAGGATACCACCCTCAATCCTCTGGATGTGGAGACAATGTACGGGGGCGGCACCAAGGGGTATACGGATTATCCAGCATTGACGGACTTGTGAGTAACCCGATTTCACCTTAATGAATGGAGTTGACGTTGCCTAAATTGACACCCTTTCACTTTTCTTTGGATCTTCCAGTCTTAGAGACAGAGGTTAACGAATATCAGCATGTCGGCTATGAGAAGTATTTTTATTATTTCCATCAGGCCTGTGTCAGCTATTTTGCCATGTTCGGTCACGCGGTGGCGGGAGATAACAACGGCATTGATCTGATCGTCGCCGAGACGCGATGCGCTTACAAACGCGAGCTACGTCTGGGAGATCAAATCAACATAGAATGCCGGGTTGGTGAGATCAAGCCTAAGGCCGTCATCCTGAATTTTCAGATTAATCGAGACGGTAACATCTGTGCAACCGGATCAACGACCTACCTTTTTTTGATTACCAGACAAAAAAGGTGGTCGACGTACCCGACGCGCTGGCGGAACCCATCAACGCGTATGAAGGATTGAAACAATAGATGGGTACGGAAGAATTGGATGGGCGGGGATGCCGTCGGTTTGATGGTTGCTCATACGAATTCTTCATGGTAACTTTTCTTAATTTCTACAGTTCGAGCATCATCTCATCATCTCATTAATGTATTCTTCGGTTCAAAATCAGGTTCAATCCTCGATGAGGGGACTTTTTGTACAGACAACCATCAAGAATATGAAAGGAGTTGTGATGCGAAAACGTTTTATTTATGTAATTTGCTTGACGCTTACCATCGTGGTAGCCGGTATGGCCTATGCTCAGTTTGACAAACCGCAAGATGCCATTAAATACCGACAAGCGGTCATGATTTTGCTGGGGCACCATTTTGGAAAAATTGGTGCGGCGCTGGGGGGTGCTTCCGAAGACAAAACGATTGTACAGGATGCCAGGGTGGTGGCCATGTTGGCACCTTTGCCCTGGGAAGCCTTTTTGGTGCCGGGCACTGACAACGGGGATACCACCATGAGTTCAAAAGTATTCGAAGATACGGGAACCTTCAAATCAGACGCCGCCGCCTTTGAGAAAGAGGCGATAAAACTCGACCAGGTGGCTGCCGGTGGTAAGATGGATGCGCTCAAGGTTCAGTTTGGGGCTGTGGCCAAAACCTGCAAAGCTTGTCACGGTAATTTTCGCAACAGATGAATTTTCTATTCATTTGCCAATCAAATAGACGATGAGCGCTGAAAAGGCCAAGGCCAGTAACGCCACCCCCATGGGTGGCGTTTTTATTTGTGTCTCTTCGAAGTGCATTCCTGATTTGCGGCCGGTGATCATCGGTAGAATCAGATTTTCATGCTTGACCCCGAAATAGAATACCACAGCCAGAACATGCAGACTCACTAAACCAAGGATAATTCCCTGATTGATAAGATGGATATGGGTGAGCTCACCGCTGGTTGCATCACTGACCCAGGCGTAAAGCGGTCCATGGGTGAAGATTTCATCATTGGCGAACAGACCGGTTGTTGCCTGGAGTAGCAGCCCCAGAAGCATGGCCAGGATGGACCATCCGCCCAAGGGATTGTGGCCCAGGTAGGGGTGGGGGCTATTTTTCATCAGGGACCGGCCATATCGCCAAGCAGCCATCGGACTGCGGATAAACTGACTAAAACGGGCCGTTTGGCTGCCGATGATTCCCCAAATCAGCCGAAAGATGAGCAAACCCAGGACGCCAAGGCCGCTGCTGATATGGTAGGTCATGGCATTCCCCCCCAGTTTTGCGGTGACGAAGCACACCGTCACCAGGATCATCAGCAGCCAATGAAAGAAGCGGGTTGGGATATCCCACACTTCGATCCAGTTTTTTTCGGGATCATGGGGTGCCTGCATGATTTTCTCCTTATTAAGATCTGACCGAATTGTAATGTCGTTACCCGGCAAGGCCATTTTTGTTTTCTGTTTCATGGTAGTATAGGCTTGTGACGCTTCATGTACAACCACCAAGAAAAGAAAAGCCAGGCACAAAAAGTAACCAGTGGTCATTTCTGGCCTGATCTGCTCAAAAAACAAGAACGGTTACCGAGACCCGAGAGGCATTGGGGGGTATTTGGCCCCCAATGGTCATGGAAAAAGAAAAAGAAACGGTCTCTTGGATTGACCTCCGAACATTTTTTGTAGTAAGGAAATATCCTTCAAACTTCATTGTTTTCCAGGTAATCAATTTGTTGACGGATTTGAAATCCTTCTGTTTCTGCAAAACGAAAGGTGATGCCTCATGAAAGCGCCAGTGCTCTGCACTTGGGAAGGCTGGTCCGATCAGCTTATCGGGCTCTTGGGAAAAGCGGCTGCCGATTCGAACGGTTCCACTCCATTCAAGGCCATGCTAGGATGGAAAGGCATGGTGGTTTGGGATGAAACGACCGATGCCGTAGACCTTTTGCGGGCGTATCTGGAAAAGGTTGCCCAGGAATCTTGTGGCCAATGCACGCCTTGTCGCGAGGGAACACAGCGGCTTGTTGCGATCATGGATCGCATTTGCGCTGGTGACGGCCAGATGGGCGATCTGGATGAGATCCGCCGGGTAGCGGTGTTCATTTCCGATTCGGCGCGCTGTGATGTGGGACGCTGCCTTGCCCGGCCCACGTTGGAAATCATGGATCGCTATGCGGATCAATTCGTGGCAACGATTCACGAAAAACGGCAGGTTGCCAAACAAGTCTACGAAGCGGCAGTGACTGCCCCATGTATCAGTGCCTGCCCATCCAATGTGGATATCCCGGGTTATGTCGAAGGGATCCGCATGGGAAATTTTGATCAGGCATTGGCCTGTGTGCGAAAGGATTGCCCCATGCCGGGCACCATTGGCCGCGTTTGTGTGCGCCCCTGCGAGGCTAACTGCCGCCGCGGGCGTCTCGACGAACCCATCGCCATCCGTGCCTTGAAACGCTTTTTGGCCGACAACGAGATGCGCACCGGTGCACCGTCGCTTCAGCAGCCGCCGGCAGAATATAAAGCGGAACGGGTCGCGATTGTCGGTGCCGGTCCAGCCGGATTGTCCTGTGCCTATTATCTGGGAACCATGGGCTACCACACCACGATTTTCGAGGCCCAGGAAACGGCTGGCGGTATGGCTACCTACGGGATTCCTTCCTACCGATTGCCGCGCGACATCATGGATTATGAAGTTGCCGATGTGGAGCGTCTCGGCGCTGAAATTCGTTACGGTGTCAATGTTGGCGAAGATATCACCATCGAAGCGCTGGCGAAGGAGGGCTATCGGTCGGTATTCCTGGCTGTGGGTGCTCCGGAATCATCCAAGATGCGTTGCGAAGGAGAAGATGCCGGCTATGAGTGCTTTATGACCGGTATCCATTTTTTGGCCGAAGTCTCTCGCGGCCGTTGCCCGGTGGAAGGTAAGAAGCTGGTGGTCGTCGGCGGGGGTAACGTGGCCATGGACTGCGTGCGTTCGGCCCTGCGCGTCGGTTTCACCGATGTCAACCTTCTCTACCGGCGTACCGAGGCCGAGATGCCGGCCGATCCCCAGGAGATCGAGGAAGCCAAGGAAGAGGGTGTTAAATTTCATTACCTGGTGGCGCCGGTCAGCATTAAGCACACCGATGGCAAGGTTTCCGGACTGGAATGTCAGCGTATGGAGCTGGGCGAACCCGATGCTTCCGGCCGTCGCCGTCCGGTTCCGGTGGAAGGTTCCAATTTTGTGATCGATTGCGATGCCATCATCCCGGCCGTTGGCCAGATCTGCGTGGTGGATTGCGTGCTTCCCGAAGAGGATTCGCTGACCCGCTGGAAAACCCTGATTGTCGATCAAATGACGTTTCAGTCGCGTACGCCGTCCGTTTTCGGCGGTGGCGACTGTATCACCGGTCCGGCAACGCTCATTGCCGCCCTGGCTGCGGGTAAAAAGGCCGCGCGGCACATCGCCCAGTACATCGAACAGGGGCAGTGCCAAGCGACACTGTCGGAGGTCCTCCAGACCCTGGTCAATGGCGGCGGTGTTTTCGAGCCGGACGAGGATTTTGTCTTTGACGGTATCACCCACCGTGCCGATCCGGCGGTCTTGCCGCCGGAAACGCGGATCAACGACTTCAGCGAGGTGGAAGGCGGCCTCAGCCTCAGCCAGGCCGTAAAGGAGGCGGAGCGCTGTCTGCGCTGTTATCGCATCGCCGTGGCTTTAAAATAAAACAAGCCTAAATCATACGGGGCTTGAGGCATTCGTTTGAGCCCCCATCCCGTTTGACTGAAGCCGCCAGTTGCGACGTATCGCCGTAACTGGCGGCTTTTTTTATAGGAGTGTCATGAAAACGATCGGTTTACTGGGCGGCATGAGCTGGGAAAGTACCCTGACCTATTACCGAGTCATCAACGAAGGCGTGAAAAAGCGTCTGGGCGGCCTGCATTCGGCCAAGATCGTGCTTTACAGCGTGGATTTCGACCCCATCGAAAAGCTGCAGCACAGCGGTGACTGGGAGGGAACAGCCAATATTCTCTCGCAGGCGGCCCGGCAGATTGAAACCGGTGGGGCCGATTTTCTGTTGATCTGCACCAACACCATGCACAAGGTGGCCGAGTCTATCGCCGCTGCCGTTACGATCCCCCTGGTGCACGTCGCCGACGCTACAGGCGAAGCCCTCCGCCTGGCAGGCCTTCAACGTGTTGGCCTGCTCGGCACCGCCTTCACCATGGAAGAGGATTTTTACAAGGCGCGGTTGAAGGAGACGTTTGGCATTGATGTCCTGATTCCCGATGAAGATGACCGCCGGATGGTTCACGAGGTCATTTACAAAGAACTCTGCTTGGGGAACATCAATTCAGCATCCAAACAGACTTTTGTGGAGATTGTCGATCGATTGGCAGGCCAGGGCGCCCAGGGGGTGATCTTGGGGTGTACGGAAATAGGCCTGTTGATCAACCAAGGCGACACAATGGTGCCCCTCTACGATACGACCCTTATTCATGCCGGCAAGGCGGTTGACCTGGCGCTTTCCGAAGCGATGGAATCAAAAAGGGAGGCCGTGAGCCTCCCTTTTTGATTAACCGTTTGTCAAAGCTTTATCAAACAAGGAAACTCCACAGAATACCGGCACAAATGGCGGAGCCGATAACACCAGAAGAGTTGCATGCCATGGCATGCATCAGCAAATAGTTTGTGGGATCGGATTTTAGGCCCATCATATGGACCTCTCTTGCGGAGCCGGGAACGGCGGAAACGCCGGAGGCGCCAAGCAGCGGATTGATCTTTTCTTTTGAAAATAAGTTCAGTATTTTTGCGAAGATAAGCCCGGATGCGGTTGCAATACTAAAAGCAATGGCTCCCAAAAAGAAAATTCCAATGGATTTCCCGGTGAGAAATACATCGGCTTGGGTGCTGGCACCGACGGTTACGCCTAAAAAGATTGTCGCGGTGTCGATGATGGCGGTCCTGGCGGTATTCGCGAGACGATCCACGACGCCGCTCACTTTCATGATGTTTCCAAAAAAGAAGGTTCCCAAGAGAGGAATCGACGCCGGTGCGAGAAAACAACACAGGAAAAGGCCGATGACGGGAAAGATCATCAGTTCTTTTTGGGAAACCGGCCGCATGTCCGGCATGTGAATCCGACGTTCGGCCTCGGTTGTCAATAATTTCATGATGGGCGGTTGAATGATGGGAATCAAAGCCATATAGGAGTAGGCTGCGATGGCGATCGGGCCAATCAGGTGAGGTGCCAATTTAGCGGTCAAAAAGATGGATGTTGGGCCGTCCGCGCCGCCGATGATCGCAATGGAACCGGCCTCCTTTGGCAGAAAACCCAGTGCGAGTGCGCTCAGCAGCGTAAAAAAGATTCCCATCTGGGCCGCGGCGCCCAGCAACATGAGCTTTGGACGCGCGAGCAGGGATGTAAAATCCGTCATGGCGCCAAGCCCCAGAAAAACGATCGATGGGTAAACGCCCGTGGTTACCCCGAAGTAAAGATAGTGGAGAACACTGTTGTTTTCATATATCCCAAGACCGAACCCCTTGAAAAAGGGAACATTGCCGACTAGAACCCCAAAGCCAATCGGTAACAGCAATAAGGGTTCGTAGTTTTTCGCGATAGCGAGGTAGAGAAAAAAGCAGCCGATGCCCCACATTAGAAAATGACGGTAGTCAGCAAGATAATAGCCTGTATTGGTGAGAAATTGAATCAATAAATCCATTAGTTGTGTCCTCGATGATTATTCAGATTTGGGTTTCCAACAGAAAAAGCCTTCGCCACAAGAGATAAGCACGCCAGCATCGCGAAATCGATTAATCGAAAAATGAGGGTGCGCTACATTCACTTCCTTGCATCGCCGGTGGAGATCTTCCAAGGTAAATTCATCTCCCAGGCTTTCACTAATCTCCATAAAAATGGTGCAGGCGTCATTCAGATCATCAGGCAATTTGTCTGGAACATTAACCGAGGGAGTAGTATCCTTTTCCGGTGTTTCTTGAGGCACTGGAGCTGCCTTTGGCTCGAATAAACCGGTAAGGTGAGGCACCAATGAAATTAGAGTGGCAAGAATTGCCAAACCTGAAAGAACGATGCAGGCTCCAGTTCCTGCCATGGCCCATCCATTGGCCTGTTGGATTGCCGCTAACCCGTACATGTGATCCTCCTTATAGAATTATAGACAAAAAATGATTCCTATTTGGAGCCCATGCGCAAATAACTTATTTCGGATCAAGCAAAAAAACAGAATAATATTTGTAAATTCAGAACATTATTGTGGCGTTCGACTTTTACAAACACAGTCTGTCAAGCCTGAGCCCAAATCTACCATTTGTGGTTGGGCGCCGTTTTCAATCTTTTCGTTGGATCAACTTACATGACTTTATGAAGAGCCGAGGAAAATTAACGATCACACCATCCGTCAAATGTCAATGATAAAGCAGAAAAAAACAATTGGATGCATGATTTTTTTGTTTTTCAATGGGTTTTGAAATCGTGGGGTTATGCAGGGTTTGGCGTCCAACCAACTATTCCCATTTGCCCTAGCGACCCGCCGAAGGAAAAATGAGAAACGCCGTCTTTCCGATGGCTTCATGAAAAGGCGGCGTTTTAAGGAAGCCGGAACAGTTGGAAACGGGCGCTTAATGCGTCCGAGACGATGCCTAAGGGGGATTATCGGCTTAACACCGATTAGAAGCGAATGTAGAAAAACTCATACTCACCGTCGTTGATGTCGATTTTGAGGTTGTAGCCTCGGGCTTCGGCAAAAACGAGCCAGGGCGGTTGCCCGCTACCACCGCATTCATAATTGGGCCAGAAGGTCCCGGTTTTGTTGCTGTGGTAGGCGAGCATCATGGCATTGCTGTCCATCTTTCGGGCCGTGGTTTTGGCCATGGCGCTGGCCGCGACGATATCCAGGTCCGGGTCGTCGACATGTAGGTTGACAGTATCGAGGGAATATGGGCTGGATGTGGCGTGAAGCTCAACCATCACGATCTCCTTTCATGTTGGCAGTGAACGGAATTGAAGATAAGATGGTTTTGCGCTTTGTAAATCCAATCGCAATGGAACGATTCTGGAAAGGAAACCATGACCAAAAGTTTGGAAACGGCCAACCTGGCCGTATTTTGTGATTTCGAAAATATCGCCCTGGGCGTCCGCGACGCTCGCGATGCCCCGTTCGACATCAATAAAGTGATCGAACGACTGCTGCTCAAGGGCAGTATCGTGGTCAAAAAAGCCTACTGTGACTGGGAGCGCTACAAGGAGTTCAAGGCCGGCATGCATGAAGCGGCCTTCGAACTGATCGAGATTCCCCACGTTCGCCAGTCTGGAAAGAATTCTGCCGATATCCGCATGGTGGTCGACGCCCTGGACCTGTGCTACACAAAATCTCACGTGGATACCTTCGTGATCGTCAGTGGAGATTCGGATTTCTCGCCCCTGGTCAGCAAGCTGCGCGAGAACAACAAGAACGTGATCGGGGTGGGGGTCAAGAATTCCAGCTCGGATCTGTTGATCGCCAACTGTGATGAATTCATCTATTACGATGATTTGGTGCGGAAAAAGAAAAAAGCCAAAAAGCCGGCGCGCAAGCAGCCGCCCAAGGAAGTGAAGACCCCGGCGGCCGACACCAAGAAGGACGATCCGGAATTGCTGGTCCAGGAGGCTCTGGACCTGGTTATGGAAACCCTGGAGGCCCTGGCCGAGGAGCGCGGTTCGGAAGAGAAGATCTGGGGGTCCATGGTCAAGCAGACCCTCAAGCGCCGCCGCCCGGGATTCAACGAATCCTATTACGGGTTCCGCTCATTCAAGCGCCTGCTTGACGAAGCGGCCAGCCGTGGTCTCATGGAATTGGAGCCGGATGAAAAATCCGGCGGCTACATCATCCGCAGTTTCCAGGCCGAGGAGTGAGGCCCCTCATGTTCACCGTCAATCCGTTCCCATGATTCGTCAAGGCCGGGATTGACGATTGCATTTTCAGGAAAGTCTGCTACAACCGCCGGTATGAATGCCAACGACGAAAATGGACCCCACCGGTTCAGCATGCCGGCCTGGATCAGCTGTGCTCCTTACGAGCAGCTGCTGGGCATGGAAATCCTCAAGGCCGAGGACGGGGAAGCGCACCTGCAGATGCCCTTTCGACGATCCCTGGCCCAGGGGGCCGGGCTGATGCACGGCGGCGCACTGGTCAGCTTGGCCGATACCGCCGTGGTCATGGCCATCAAAAGCATCGTGGCCCCGGGCACCCATTTTGCCACGATTTCCCTGGAGAGCCGTTTTCTGCGGCCGGTCAAACAGGGTCTTATCCAGGCTATGGCCAGGGTTTCCGAGCGTCGCGACGCGATTCTGAAGGGACAGTGTGAGATCCTGGACGAAGGGGGACTCGCAGTCATGTCCTTCGGCAGTGTCTTCAAAATCGCCCGGGATGCGATGGTCCGGGATGTCCGCTTCGATGACGTGCCGCTGAGTCAGACCGTCCTGCCGCCCTCCCGCTAAAAAGGGAGGGCTCTCACGATCGATCGTCGGCCTTATGTTCCATAACGGCTTTCGATTGCCTTGATGATGTGCTGTACCAACGCGTTTGCCGGTGTGGGCACCCCCTCGGCCCGACCCATGGCCACCACGCTGCCGGCAAAAATCTCCACCTCGGTCTTGCGCGACGCCTCTACATCCTGCAGCATGGAGGTTTTGCCCTTAGGGCTTACACGGGCAAGCACCGCATCCCACTTGGCCAGATCGTTTTCCGTCAGATCGATGCCTGCCTTGGCGGCTAGGGTGATGACCTCGCGCATCAGGGCATGCATCAACGCCCGCGCATCCGGCGACGACTGAAAGACGCCATAAGGTGCCCGCAGCACGGCCGAGGCCTGGTTGATTCCCACGTTGATCATGAATTTCCACCACATGGCCCGCTGGATGTCCGGCGACACCTCATTATCGATTCCTGCCCGGTTGAAGGCTTCCCGGATGCACCCCAGGTCGGGACCGCCATCACCCGTACCGATGGGCCCGAAGATGATTTTGCCCGGGTTCGCGTAGGCGAAGCGGCCGTTCTGGTTCTGTGCATCGATACCCACGGCAACGGCATTGACCAGTTTGTCCAGGCCACATTCCCGGCCGATGATCGTCTCGCTTTCCAGCCCGTTCATCACCGACAGGATCGCTGTCTGAGGCCCTGCCAGGGCGGCGATATCCTTTACGGCAGCCGCCAGGTGGTGGTGCTTGAGGGCCACCAGCATCAGATCGGCCGGTTCAGGGTTTTGGTCAGGGTGCACCACGGCAACGGGGTATAATTTTCCGTTTACGGATAAGGTCTGGTTTTTCAGGCGCATATAGCGTTCGCCCCGGGCAATGAAGGCCACGGAAAATCCAGGGGCATCGGTGAACATGGCCGCATAGGCCGCGCCCATGGCACCAGCCCCCAGGATACGGACGGTTTTGACGGGTTTCATTGTACAGGCTCCTTTATGGAAAAAAGATTGCCGCTTTTACAATCTGTCAGAAATGTTTCCAAACATTCCGGCTGAATTTCAAACTTTATTAATGATTTCATCTTGTTTCAAGATGGTATTATTTTTGCTACAGTATTTGGGCGCATCCGGCGCGGCATGTTCTTTGATCCGATGCCGTTCATGAAAAACGGGCGTTGCCCATCACCCCTTGCGGAACACACGGAAAGGAGGCTTTATGACACGCTCTCCCTGTCGCGACTGTCCCAACCGGAAAAAAGATAAAAACAAATGTGCGGCAACCTGTCCCCTCCTGAACCGCGTGCAGCGGTTCCAGGCGGCCAGCATGGCTCCGACACTCTTTTCGGCCGTGGATATTGCCGATGAGGGCCGTTACGGATTGGCCACCGTCTTCGAAGGCCGCTCTTCACGGGCCCACCCCATTGCGTATTAATTTTTCGGCGGCTTGGCAAGGCATCCAGTCTCGATGGATTCGTAACACACAATGGAAACTTGCAAAACCGTCTGTTTTCAATCCCCATCCATCGGCCATCGTTCATTCCACGGGAAAGCCCGTTCATAGGCACGGGCCGCTTGCAGAACCTGTTCGTCACGAAGACGCGCGCCGACGATCTGGAGGCCGACGGGCAAGCCATCGGGGGTTAGGCCGGCCGGAACCGATGCGGCCGGATGGCCCGAAAGGTTGAAGGGGTAGGTAAACGCCACCGCGCCCAAAAGCGGGATGGGATGCCCGTCGATCTCGGCCGGCGGCGGCCCGCCGGCGGCAAAGGCCTCGGTGGGCATGGTGGGGGTGAGCAAAAGGTCGAATCCCGCGAAAAGGCTTTCCAGGCGAGCATTCAGATCCGCCCGCATCCGCTGCATGACGGCAATTTCCGCCACGGTCAGGCGCCGGGTGCGATCCACCACGCTCATCAGGGCCTTTCCAATGGCGTCCCGGTAACGGTCCAGGATATCATCATGCTGGGCGCAGATGTCCATGGTGATCAGGGATGTCCATGCGTCCCCCAGATCGGGCAGTTTGTCGGGCCACCGTTCCACTGTGTGCCCCATCGCGGCGAACCGCTGCACGGCTGCCTCGACTCTTTCCATCACCGCCCGCTGGACCCTGGCATAACCCAGATCCGGACTGAAGGCGATGCGCAGGCGCGGCGGCAGATCCTCGATGGTCGCCAGGTATGACTGCGCAGGCGCTGGGAGAGAAAAGGGGTCGGAGGGATGAGCGCCCGCCGTGCAATCCAGATAGAGTGCCGCATCGCGCACGGTGCGGGTCAACGGGCCGGGCACGGTCAAGGCGCTGGTGCTGACAAACCCCGCCGGTCCCAGCGGAATTCTCCCAAAAGACGGTTTGAAGCCGAAGCAGCCCGA
>NZ_BBCC01000014.1 GCF_001311845.1 Desulfosarcina cetonica JCM 12296
ATGGTCAGATCCGGTGCCGGGGCCAGGGCGGCCAGATCCACGGAAACGCCTTCGAGACGTTTGGCGATGGGCGCGAGATCGGCAAGGCTGCCGCCGTCCATGGTGATATCGATGAAGGACTTGACCAGTCGGACGGCCTCGGGGTGGCGCATGATCAGGATGTCCGATCCGGCCATCAGGTAGGTGACGGCACCCACGGCTTCCATGAGAATGCCGCGTTTTTCCGGATCACCCAGCGTGGGCGCTTCTTCACGGTCTGCTTGGCTTCCTTGCACTTCCAAATTTCGTTGGCCAGGTTGTTGATCATGGGCATCTGCAGCTTGTCGTCACCCTGGGCCATGGCGGCCATTCTGAGACGTTCCATAACCGAGTAAGAGTACTCCAGACCATAACCCAAACCACCGGTGGTGGGGTCGATGACCACGCGATCCATGGCATGCCCAGGTTTTCAAGGAGAATGTTGACCTGCTTGGCCAAGTTGACGTCGATGGGAGAAGAGCTGATGATGGCATGGCCGTAGCCCATGCAGGCGGCGCCGATACCCTTGTGGTTTTTGTCTTCCACCGGGCCCAGGGTCAGCTGGACATCCTGGCAGTCCTCGGCGATTTTCTTGAAGACGGCTTCGTCCTTGGCAGGGTTGGCCACGCCCCACACGACCAGGGGAACGTCGATGGCGGACAACACTTTTTTCACCGTGGCGGAAGCATCTTCCGGGCTGGCATCCGTGCCGTTGGGATCGGTGCTTTTCAACTGCAGCACAATCAGTTCGGCGCCGTATTCGGAGACGCATTTTTTGGCCCAGGCGGCTGGATCGGAAACCACGTCTTTGAACGGCTCCAATGCGGCGGCCGGCCACTCTTCGGGTGCCATGTCCCAGATTTCCATGGCAATTTTCGGTTTGTAGGGCATCTCCCCTTCAAACTGATAGAACGGGTAGCAGGTTTCGCCTCCGACGTAATGGCTTTGTCGCCCTTACCAATGGAGATCGCCTTGATTGCTCCTGCGTAGGATTCCTTGTAGAATTCGAGACTCAAAGTTACCTCCTTATCAGCTACCGGTTAATGATTGCGGTTTACTAAAATGTTACGGTGATCCGTTGTTGTTTCACGGCCGCTGTGCAGAAACAGAAATACGGCCAGCATCTGATGCGCTCAGCCCCCCTTTCATAAAGTATTTTTTTGTATATGCGTAATCTACGACGGTAGATAGGATGCCGGGGAAGGATGTGGGCGGGTACGGGAATCGGCTGAAGTCAAGACAACGGTTGTCAGATTTTGTCTTCAAGTAACGCCTCATCGGCAATACGATCCTCTGGTGTGCAAATAAGGATTTATTTGCCTGTCGGATGAACAGCTTGTTTAACTACTTAAGTTAAGCGCCGTCTTGGCCAAGACGGCGCGCCGCTTCCCGAAGGCGGTAGAACCAGGCGATATTCTTATCTGTTGAAGGGTTTATTTGTCAATAGAGGAGTGTGATAAAATCCGAATTTCCGACTAGATGAAATTCAGCCTTCGGTGGTCCGCGGAAGGCACCGAAGGCTGAATTCTTTTTGGGATATGGCTAACAATGCCAGATCAGGACGTTTATGCCGTTTGGGGGGGGCCGAGGGCGCTTCGTCGGGCGGCCAGCCGTTCCTTTAATCGCGGAAACTGGTTCAGGTCGGTGTGCGGCAGGAACAGAGCGGCGACATAATTGTCCATGAACGACATGGTTTCGGAGAGCTCAAAACTGGTCATGCTCCGGGTGACCTCCACCACGTCCCGGCGGATGCGGTTGGTCAGGCTGCTCATCTTGGCGCCCAAAAGGGAGCTGTTGCCGATGAAAATGACCTTCTCGGGATCGATTTCGGGCAAAAGGCCGATGGTCATGGCCTTCTCCAGATCCACATAGCTGCCGAAGCCGCCGGCCAGGATAATCCGGTCGAGATCCTGCATGCTCATGCCCACCTCGGCCAACAGGGTCATGCAACCGCTGAAGATGGCGCCCTTGGCGCGGATCAGGTTTTCGATATCGATTTCGGTCAGGGCGATGTCCCGGTCGATTTGGGTCTCCGCGGCCCAGGCGAGCACGTATTCCCATACGCCGTTGTCCTCACGCAGGCGCTGGGTGGGCAGATCACGGTTGAATTTGCCCAGGTTGTTGATCAGCCCCAATTCGAACATCACGGCGGTCATGATGATCAGCCCCGATCCGCAGATGCCCTTGGGCCGCACGCTGCCGATGGTCATGAGCATCGGTTCCCAGGTAATCGGATCCAGGGAGAAGTCCTCGATGGCGCCCTTGGCCGCCCGCATGCCGAACTTGATGCCGCCGCCTTCGAAGGCCGGCCCGGCGCTGCAGGCCGCACAGGCCAGCCAATCCTTGTTACCGATGACGATTTCGGCGTTGGTACCGATATCCATGAAAAGGGTCAGGCGTTCGTCCAGATACAATCCCGACCCCATGACCCCGGCGACGATATCGCCGCCCACGTAGCTGGAAACGGCCGGGTAGACCAGGGCGGTGACGTGGTCGTCCAGTGCCAGGCCGATGTCCACCGCCCGGATGGGTGGATAGAGCGTGGAGGCCGGTACGTAGGGCGAGCGACGGATGTAACGGGGATTGACCTTGAGCAAGAGCTGGGTCATGGTGGTGTTGCCGGCCAGGGTGATGGCGGCGATATCCTCGGGATCGACCTTGGCCTGGCGGATGATTTTTTTGATGATGGTGTTGATGGTCTCGGCCACGACCTGCTGCAGCCGTTCCAGGCCGCCCTCTTTCTCGGCATACACGATCCGGCTGATCACGTCCTCGCCGTAACTGATCTGGGCGTTGAAGTCGCCGTGCTCGGCCAGCACGGCACCGCTCTTCAGGTCGATCAGCTGGCCGTAGATCGTGGTCGTGCCAATATCCATGGCGATGGCATAGTTGCGCTCGCTGGTGTCGCCGGCCTGGACATTGATGATCTCGGTCTTGCCGCTTTCGAACACCGGGCGGGCCAGCGTGGCCGTGACCCGGAAACGGTCCTTGCGCAGCACGTCGGGCAGCTTGCGAATCACGGGCAGGCTGACCGTCAGGCGGTGTTCGTCGTGGTGCAATTTCAGATGGCTGACCAGACGGGTCACATCGGGCAGATGGTCCTGGTTGTCCGGTTCGGGCAACTCGATGTAGACCTTCTCCATCGGTGGCAGGAAAAGACCGGCCTCCTTCAGGTCGTTCAGGTCTTTCTGCTGGATCCGCGCCGTGCGCCGCGGAACGTAGCTTTGACGCAGGACGCTGCTGTCGATGGCCGATTCCACCGGTACGCGGACGGTTACATCACCGGTCACCATTGACCGGCAGGCCAACCGGTAGCCCTTTTCGCGGTCAGCCGGGCTTATTTGCTCACTAAGGCCGCCTTCCACTGCACCGGCTTCAATAATCACCCGGCACTTGCCGCAGACGCCCTCACCGCCACAGGAGGCATTGATATGAATGCCGGCATCCATGGCGGCACGAATCAGGGTTTCACCGTCGTTGACCGTAATTTCTCGGTTATGGGGTAGAAATGTGATGCGATGGGTTGTGGTCATGAATCATTCCCCTTTCTGGATGGGCACCATATGTATAATTATGAAGTGAGACATGCGATGGCCGCCGGTGAAGGATTCAGTTCCCCAGGTCGCTCATGGTGCCGCTTTGATTCAGGTTAGCGGATCATCGAATCGGCAAGACAGCATGAGCATGTCGTCTTCTATCGTTGTCGTGACATTCGCCGGCAGCGTTTTGAATAAACTGATCATGGCCTGGTTTTCGGGGATGGTGTACGCCGTGAATCCAAGGATTCGATTGTCTCGGGCACCCTCGAAAAGCTTTTGCATCAAGCGTCCACCCAGTCCCTTGCGCTTCCACGGGCCGCTCACGGAGAAGGCCACCCGGGCCATGTTGGTTTCCGGATCCAGCAGGTACTCGCCGATGCCCACCACCCGACCGAAGCCGACATCGCCGGCGAGGGCGAGGATGGTGAGATTTTTGATATAATCCGCCTGGGATGCCTTTCCCACGTCATCGTGGACGAAACTGGTCTTCTCATGAAAAAAGCGCAGAAGGATATCGTTTTTGTCCAGCTCGTAAAAATGCTCCTGAATTTGTCGTTCGTCAACCGGTTTGGCCGGGCGAATGGTAACGGTTTCGCCGTCGATCGTCAGGGTCTCCTCCAAACGGAGCGGATAGACGCCGTGCAGGCTGCCCACCAGGGTGTGATCACCGCCGATCAGGTTGAGCTTTTTGGCCTGGAACATCAATTCATCGAAAATCGGGATGGGCGATGCTGATCATGGCGATGGCCCGTTCCTGGAGCTCTTGCCGAACAGATTGACGATGCCGAATTCACTCGCCACATAGTGGACGTCACCACGCGGAACCACCACCACCGTATTCTTCAGGATGGGAACAATGCGACTCTTTTTGCCGCCCAGGGCGGTGGCGGGAATGCCGATAATGCTTCTGCCGCCCTCGGATTGGGCGGCGCCGCGGATGAAATCGAGCATGCCGGTGACGCAGGACAGTTTGTTGAACGGCATGGCGTCGGCCGCCACCTGACCGGTCAGGTCCACGGCCATGCCCACGCAAAGGGCGGTCATGTTGTTGTGCGCGGCGATAGTCGATGGCGAGTTAACGTATTCCGACGGGTGAAATTCAATGGCCGGATTGTCGTTGATGAATTCATAGAGGTTGGCCGAACCGATGGCGCCGCTGGCCACGACCTTGCCGTTGTTGAGCCCCTTGTACTGGTTGGTGATCACCCGCGGGCAAACAGTTGCATGATTTCATCGGTGACGATCTGGGTGTGAATGCCCAGATCGTTTTTCTCGGAAAGGCTGGCCAAGATGGCTTGCAGGGCCGCGTCCGAACTGATGTGCAAAGTGGCGCCATCCCTGATGAATCGTGCGGCAAAGCGCGTAATGGCGCCTGCTGCCTCGGATGCGGCCACGTCCGGCAGGGCCAGGATGGGTTCCTCCTGCTCCACCACCAGATCCACATCATTGACATGGATGAAGCTGCGGCCCAGCACCCGGGGCATTTGCGGGTTGACCTGGACGATGACCAGGTCGGCCGAGTGAGCGGCGGCCAGGGTGATGTCCACCGATACGCCCAAGCTCATCCAGCCGAAATCATCCGGTGGGGTGGCCTGGATCAGAGCGACATGCAGGGGCAAGCGGCGGGTCTTGAATAGCCGCGGAACGGAAAACAGGTTGAGCGGTGTGATGAACCGGGCTTTTTCGGCCAGGTGCTTCGATTTCGCCGACCCCAGGTAGAACGAGCGGATGTTGAGTCGCTGGCCGCGGCTGTGCGCGGCGATGGCGCTGAGCGGCGTGGTTTCCATGGACATGAGGCGCACGATTTCAAGGTCGGTGAACCGGTCGGCCATTTGTGCCAAAGTTCTCACCAGGTGTTGGGGCTCGCCGCTGGAAGAACCAATGAAAACACGCTGGCCAGGCCGGATATGTCCGATCGCCGTTTCGGCCGTGCAACACTTTTCGATATAACTGTCCGCCCAGTATGTGCTGTCTGCCATGTCTGATCCCTCCGATAAGGGGATGGAGCGCCTGCCGTCGATGCTCCTTATTATATATAGAGAACAATCGTTTTTAATTGGGTCTATATTCATATCCCGTCGACCCGCCTTTGGCAATAGGGGATGGATGGTGAATAGCGTTCATTTTTTCTTGATGTTGACAATGTCCACCACCTATTGTAACAATTTGAACGATTTAGTGAAAAATTCCGGCAGTGCTCAACCGGTGGGCAGCTTCGGGCGCAGCATGACATGCACGATCCTTGGTGATCTCTAAAAAAAATCGCGTTTCGATACACCCGTCCGTCAACCTTCAGGCGGTGTTCATGGTCAAACTCTTGAAAGCGGTGAGCGGTTTCATCGACCATGCCAACGAAATCATCGGACGCGGGGTTTCCTGGGTGACCCTGTTGCTGGTGGTGGTGGTGTTTGTTGATGTGATCATGCGGTACCTGTTCAAAGCCAGTTTCGTCTTCACCCAGGAATTGGAATGGCATCTGTTTGCCTTTATCTTTCTGATCGGTGCCGGTTACACCTTGCTCCACGACGGGCATGTACGGGTGGATATCATCTACCAACGCCTCGACACCAAGGGGCGGGCCTGGGTCAACTTCATCGGGGTGATTTTTTTTCTGATCCCGGGTTGCTTGATGGTGATCGGCACCTCCTGGAAATTCGTCGGCAATTCCTTTTCCATGCTCGAAGGGTCTCCCGATCCGGGTGGCATTCCCTACCGCTTCATCATCAAGGGCACCATGACCGTGGGCTATGTCCTTTTGCTTCTGCAGGGGATTTCCATGGGCATTCATGCCCTGCTGCAAATCCTGGGCGTCGAAACGGTTGAGGAGGAGACGCGCTGATGGAGTTTCTGCCCGCGTGGATGTTCCTGGCGCTGACGATTCTGCTCATGGCCGGCTTCCCGGTCACCTTCACCCTGATGGGAACCGCCCTTTGTTTCGGCCTGATCGGTTTCGGCTGGTCCTTTTTCGATCTTCTGCCGCTGCGCATCTGGGGGGTGATGACCAATGTCACCCTGATTGCCGTGCCCCTTTTTGTCTTCATGGGCGTGATGTTGGAACGTTCCGGACTGGCCGAGGAACTGCTCGACACCATGGGCCTGCTTTTCGGCCGTGTCCGCGGCGGCCTGGCCATCAGTGTCGTCGTGGTCGGCGCGCTCTTGGGGGCTTCCACCGGCATCGTCGGCGCCACGGTGGTGACCATGGGCCTTTTGGCCGTACCCACGATGCTCCGGCGTGGCTACCAGAAGGAGCTGGCCACCGGTACCGTATCCGCCTCCGGAACCCTGGGGCAGATCATTCCGCCCAGCATCGTCCTCGTCCTCATCGGCGATATCGTCGGTGTCTCCGTGGGCGACCTCTTCATGGGGGCGGTATTGCCCGGCCTGTTGCTGGTCGGCTTGTTCATCGCCTACATTTTCATTATCGCCTGGCTGAAACCCGAATGGGCTCCGGCCATTCCCCGGGCTGAACTGGCGGCCATCACCGGCCGCGAGCTCTTGCGGCGTGTGGGCAGAGCCTTGTTTCCGCCGTTGTTTCTCATGATTGCCGTGTTGGGCTCCATTTTTGCGGGCATCGCTTCACCGACGGAAGCGGCCGCCGTCGGCGCTGTCGGTGCCATCGCGCTCACCGTGGCCAACCGTAAATTTTCCATGGCGATTCTGCATGAGGTGATGCAGACCACCCTGCGGCTCACCTGCATGGTGTTCATCATCCTGTGCGGCGCGGCAGCCTTCGGCCTGGTTTTCCGAGGCCTGGGTGGCGATGGGTTGGTGCGGCATTTTTTGGGCGCTTTGGCGCATCAATACAGCCACAACATGGTGCTGGCGATCGTCATGGGGTTGATTTTTGTCATCGGTTTTTTCCTCGATTTTATCGAAATTACGTTCATTCACGTTCCCGTGCTGGCACCGATCATGATCGAATTCGGCTTCGACCCGGTCTGGTTTTGCATTCTCATCGCGGTCAACCTGCAGACCTCGTTCATGACGCCGCCTTTCGGGTTTTCGCTTTTCTACCTGAAGGCGGTGACGCCGCCGGAAATCGCTACCGGGCATATCTACCGGGGCATTATTCCCTTCGTGCTGGTGCAGGTCATCGGTCTGATCATCGTGGTCCTGTTCCCCCGACTGGCCACCTGGCTGCCGAAAGTGGTGTTTGGCCCCTGAGCGTTCATGTGCCGTTCTGTTTCAAGCTTTCCATCCATTTCCCCACAAAAGGAGGCATCAGCGATGAAAAGAAGAGAATTCCTGAAAACGGCCGGAATCGGCGCGGCAACGGCTGCAGCGGCCACGGCGGGCTTGGTGGCCTGCTCCAAGAAGGAAGAAGACGCGAAAATGTCGCAGGCCCCGGCCGTCGTAACCAAAAAGACCTACGCGTGGCGCATGGTGACGACCTGGCCGCCGAAACTGCCGGTGCTTCAGGACGGCTGCGAGCGCCTGGCCAAACGCATCGACGAACTGTCCGACGGCCGCATCAAGATCCAGGTGTTCGCCGCCGGTGAACTCGTCCCGGCCCTGGAGAGTTTCCAGGCGGTTTCCGACGGCACTGTCGAGGTGGGTAGCGGCGCCGCCTATTACTGGGCCGGCAAGGAACCGGCCACCCAGTGGTTTGCCGCCGTCCCGTTCGGCCTCAACGGCCAGGGCATGAGTGCCTGGTTTCACGGCGGCGACGGATTGAAATTATGGGAAGAGACCTATGCGCCCTTCAACCTGATTCCTCGCCCCGGCGGCTCCACGGGCGTGCAGATGGGCGGCTGGTTCAACAAGCGGATCAACACCATCGACGACTACAAGGGCCTCAAGATGAGAATTCCGGGCCTGGGCGGCAAGGTGGTGGCCAAGGCCGGCGGAACCGTGGTCCTCCTGCCCGGCGGTGAGATTTTTACCTCCCTGGAGCGCGGCGTGATCGATGCCACCGAATGGGTCGGCCCCCTGCATGACCTGCGTTTGGGGCTCTATCAAGCGGCCAAATACTACTACTACCCCGGATGGCACGAACCAGGGACCTATCTGGAGTACTTCTTCAATAAGAAGGCCTATGAGAGCCTGCCCACGGACCTGCAGCAGATTATCGACGCGGCCTGTGTGGAGACCGAGCATTGGGTGCTGGCCCAATTCGAGGCCCGGAACGGCCAGGCCCTGCAGACCCTGATCAACGAGAAAAAGGTCGAGCTGGTACAGTTTCCCGACCCGGTCCTTGCCGACCTGCGCGTCCTGGCCGATGAAGTCGTGGCCGAGGAGGCCTCCAAGACCCCCATCGCCACCAAGGTCAACGAAGCGTTCAGGAATTTCCAGAAGGTGGTGGGCACCTGGGGCAGCGTTTCCGAGACGGCCTACTATAACTTCATCCAGCCCAAGTTTTCCCTCAAGGGATAACCCCCTTGTCCGGCACGCCTTGCGTTGGCGCCGGCCTGCATTAGATTACCATCGGTTCCGAGGTGTTTCGCGGGGCCGATTTTTTTTGTTAAGGCGGCCTTTGTGGAAACGGGAGGACTATGACCGAATTCGTGCAGGGACAGCGGTGGAGCAGTGAGATGGAACCGAATTGGGGGTGGGGATTGTCGCCGCCGTGGAGGGCCGGCGGGTCCACCTGCGGTTTCCCGATGGTAACCTGGTGCGCATCTATGCGGCCCAAAACGCTCCCTTGCGACGCGTGACCTTTCAGCCTGGCGATCGGGTGGCCGATGACAGCGGCACGACCCGTACGATCACGCGGGTAACCCATGAGGACGGCTTGACGATTTACTGGGCGGACGGCCGGCGCCTGCCCGAGGATCATCTTTCCGGCCACCTGGCGCTGGAGACGCCCAAGGCACGGCTCATGGCCGGTCAGCGCGACCCTTCCGGTTACTTCGATCTGCGCCGTCGCATCCTCGCCTACCGCTGGCGGATGATGCGTTCCCCGGCCCATGGATTCGTGGGCGGGCGGGTGGACCTGATCCCGCACCAGTTCGCCATTGCCGCCGAGGCCTGCCGCCGCCGCATGCCCCGCGTTTTGTTGGCCGATGAAACCGGCCTGGGTAAAACCATCGAGGCGGGCCTGATCGTGCATCGCCTCATCACCACCGGCCGAATCAGCCGGGTTCTGCTGATCGTTCCCGATGCCCTGGTGGTGCAGTGGTTCGTGGAACTGGCGCGGCGTTTCAACCTGCGGTTTCGTATTTTCGACGGCGATGCCATGGTGATGCCGGTGGATCCGACCCCACCGGAAAATCCCTTTGCCGATGAGCCGCTTTGCCTTTGCGGGTTCAGCGTCGTGGCCCAGGCACCGCCGGCAATGGCCAAGCATCTGCACCAGGGCGACTGGGACATGCTCGTGGTGGACGAAGCCCACCACATGCATCCGGGGGAAGCGCTTTTCAATGCGGTTGAACGTCTGGGACAAAAGACGCCAAGGATGGTCCTGATCACCGCCACTCCCGGTCACCTGGCCGCCCATAGCCACTTTGCCCGATTGCGCCTGTTGGATCCCCATCGATATCCGGACTACCGGCGGTTCCAGCGGGAGAGTGAAACCTTCGGCGAGATCGCCCGTTTGGTTCAAGCGCTGAACGGCCGGGATTCCGTGGACCCGGAAGCGCTGACGCCGCTGGCCCGTCTGTTGAATCTCTCCACCGAGGCCGTGGCGGCGGAACTTAACCAGGCGGATGGCCGGCGTCGCCTGATGCGGCGGATCATCGACCGGCACGGCACCGGCCGGGTGATGTTCAAGACCACCCGGCGCACGGTGACCGGCTTTCCCGGCCGTGAGGTGCAGTTGGTGCCCCTTGCCACCGATTCCGCCAACCATCGGCTGCTGGGTCGGCTCAATCGGGAATGCCTGGATGATGGTGCCGACCATCCCTTGGAAGCGGCATTGGATTTCAGTGAGGATCCGCGGGTCGATTGGCTGGAAGGCTACCTGCGGTCCCATCGGGAGGATAAAATTCTCCTGATTTGTCGGTCCGCCCAAAAGGTCAATGCCTTGTTCGACGCCCTGGAGCGGCGCATCAACGCCGGTATTGGCCGCTATCACGAGGCCATGACCCTGGTGCAGCGCGACCGCAATGCGGCCTGGTTTGCCGAGCCGGCGGGGCGAGTTTGTTGCTCTGCTCGGAGATCGGCAGCGAGGGGCGCAACTTCCAGTTCGCCCGCAAGCTCGTTTTGTTCGACCTTCCCTGGGACGCGGAACTTCTGGAACAGCGCATCGGCCGTCTGGACCGCATCGGCCAGCGTGGCGTGGTGAACGTGCTGATCCCCTTTGTGCGGGGAACCGGCGGTGAGGTGCTGGCCAGATGGTATCATGAGGCCATGGGCGCCTTCACGGCCAACATTCCGGCGGCCGGATGGGTGACCCGTCGCCTGCGTGGTCCCCTGGCCGCGCTGATGGATGACCAGGACCGTCCGGTCGCGCCCGCCTGCCTGGAGCGCCTGCTCCGTAGCGGGCGGGTGGCCGTAACCCGTCAGCAGCGGCGTATCGATACCGGCCGGGACCGGCTTTTGGAACTCGACGCCTTGCCGTCGGAGGGAATCGAACGGCTGATTGCCGATATCCGTGCCGTTGATCAGGACAGCGATTTTGCGCCCTTGGTCGAAGCCCTGCTGGATGCCCATGGCATCGGCATGGATCCGTTGGCGGAAGGCGTTTTCCGGCTGGTTCCCGATCATCGCTACGCCGACCCGCTGCCGGGCTTCCGTCCGTCGGGCATGAACGTGACCTTGGATCGCAGCCTTTCGCTGACCCGTGAGGATCTCGGTTTTTGACCGGAGACCATCCCCTGGTGACCGGTGCCATGGATCTTTACTTGGGCAGTGGCAAGGGCAGCGTGGCCTTCGCCCACTGGCCGGACGACGGGGCGCCGGATATTTTTCTGGAACTCGTGTTCGTGGTGGCGTCGGCGATCGGCGACAACCCGATCGTGAATGCGAGCCTATCGCCAACCCCCATCCGGGTGGTGGTGGACCATCATCTTGAGGATCGGACGGCGGCGATGCCTGCGTCGGTCCGTCTGTCCGATGGACCGGCCGATCTGTTTGCCCGGCTGCTGCCGGCCGTCTCGCGACTGATTCCCGACATGCTGGCCGCCGGTCGAGGTTTTGCCGAGGACCAGGCCCGCTCCCTGGTGGCGAAAGCCCGCCAGGCCGCCCAACGGCACCTGGACGAGGGCGTCGGCCGTCTCATATCCCTCAGCCGCGTCAATGCGGCCATTGACCAAGGGACCATCGAAGACGCCGGTGCGGAACGCAAGGCGGTACTGGCCGCCCTGGAGGCGGCCACGGTCCGGCTGGATGCCTTGCGGCTGGTGGCCAAGGGGAATTTTTTGGGATAACGGCCCTCTGTCCGTCAGGGTTAATAGTAGAGCACGGCCACGGATTTTTTCACGGCAATCCGGTTGATGCCTTCTGGCAGAGCATACCAGTCGTTCAGTCCGCTGACCGGTGTGCCATAGTAGGCTGCCGCCAAGTCGATCACGTAGTCCAGCACCTCGGGTTGGACCGGCTGACCGTTCAGCGACACGGAAATCAGCTCCAGGCGAGCCTCGCGGTTACGCGTGGTGACAATCCCCTGGAAATCGAAATTCAGGGCCTCCCCCAACAGGGCATCCAGGTTGAGCCGGGCCGCGTCAAAGCGGATTTTTCCGGCCACCCGGTTGTCGTCCAGAAGATCCACGGTCATGGCGTCGATCACCGTGTTTTTTCATGGGCCAGGCGCCAGGCAATGTAGGCGTTGACTTCCGGCTGGGTGATTTCGGCCGAGCGTTCCTTGCCGTCCGGCCGGGGCGGTGTGCTTTGGATGGTTTTCAAGAGATGCCGGACCTTGAGCGCATCCTGGGTTTGCCGGTCGATGGCGCCCAAAAGCACGAGCCCTGCGATAAGGAAAAACGGCCATACACGCCGGTAAAGGTTGATTCTGGTCATCATTTGGGTCTCCGGTTGAGAGGCTACCAGTCGGTTCCATGACTGTAGCGGCTCGGAATAACGATTCCGGGCTCACTTTATACTTTATTTGCAAATGTATTGGTATCCCAGCAGTGAACGTAGCTAATAAACCGCGCGGGTACAACAGCAAATCCCTTTCCAACTGAAGCCGCTCCTTTGCGATGCAACCACAGGTTTCTTCCGTCAATGGATTTCAATATTTGCCGTGGTAGTTGACACACATCCATTGGCATCGCGCCAACAGATTGAGCTCTCAGCGCTTGCCCGGGAAACTTTCGTGCTTTTGGTCAGAGATGTTGCAGTTGGCCTATACGACCAAATCATTGCTTTTTTACAGCTCGTGCAAGATCAAGTGGCAACTATTCAAAAAAAATTGAAGTAGTGGCTCGCCCCTGGTGATGCAGGTGGCATGATCCTACCGAAAACGAAGTTTTTTGGAACACGTCATTCTGTTGTTGGATTTTTCCGAAACCTATTCAAATTATACTCTTTTTCCTTGTTCGGAAACAAATATCCTTCTATGATCAACAAAAACCATCTTAGGAACAAATCTATGATTGTTGGTTACGCTCGAGTTTGAGGGGGTGGGCGGTCACATGACCTACGACGATAAATCAATGTTTGAAAAACCGACCTACGAAGATCTGAAACAACGCGTTCGGGAGCTGGAGGAGGCCAAGGCGAAACAACGTGCTATTGAAAATGCGCTAAGGGAAACCATCCAACAGCATTGCGAACTCTTGCATGACTTGCCGGTGCTGATCTGCAGTTACCTTCCAAGTGGTGAAATCACCTTCATAAACGACGCTTATTGTAACTACTTCGGCAAATCCGCCAAAGCGTTGGTGGGCTCAAACTTCCTTTCCCTGATACCCGAGGTCGACCGCGAAGCGGTGCTATCTGATATCACGGCAAAGACCCCGCAGTTGGCCGTCCGGTCCCGCGATCATCGGGTCATCGCCACCGATGGCGCGACCCGCTGGCAGCAGTGGACAAATCGGGCGCTTTTCGATGGATGTGGAAAGCCGACTGCTTACCAGTCTGTGGGGATAGATATTACCGAGCAAAAACAGGCCGAGAAAAAGTTGCAGGAAAGCGAGACCCGATTCAAATTTTTATCTGAAGCAACGTTCGAAGGCATTCAGATACATGACCAAGGCGTCATACTTGATGCCAACCACACATTTGCCACGATGCTGGGATACCGTTCGGTAGACGAAATCATCGGCAAGCAGATAATGTCAAAGCACCTTACTCCGGAAAGTTTTCAAAAGGTTCAGGAGAAGCTCGCTTCCGGCTTTGAGGGGGTATACGAAGTCATTGGCATCAAATGCGATGGGGAACGATTTCCGGTTGAGATCATATCGAAAAATATCAAGTACCACGGTAGATCGGTACGCGTGTCCGCCGCCAGAGACATCACGGACCGTAAGCAAGCGGAGGATAAACTCAAGGCGAGCGAACAGCGATTACGGTTGTTCATCGACCATGCTCCGGCTTCGCTTGCCATGTTCGACCGTGAAATGCGCTACGTTGCAGTCAGCCGCAGATGGATGGAAGATTTCAGGCTCGGCGAACAGGAGATTATCGGCACCTCCCATTATGAGCTGTTCCCCGAGTTGCCGGACCGATTGAAAGCCGTGCACATCCGGGGCTTGTCAGGCGAAGTCGTACGGGAAGAAAACGACCCTTTTCAACGCCTTGATGGAAACATCCAGTGGCTGAACTGGGAGGTCCGTCCCTGGTACACCATTGACGGAGAAGTTGGCGGCATTGTTATTTTCTCGGCCGATGTCACCGATCGCATACAGATTGAGCAGGCGTTGAAAAGTAGTGAATCGAAGCTGCGATCGCTGGTGATGACGATTCCGGACCTGGTCTGGCTGAAAGATCCGCAGGGAACTTACCTGGCCTGCAACTCCAGGTTTGAACGCTTTTTGGGTGCCAAAGAGCGGGATATCGTGGGTAAAACCGACTATGACTTCGTTGAAAAAGAACTGGCTGATCTTTTCCACGAGCAAGATGAAAAAGCCATCGCAAGAGGAGGCCCCAGCATCAATGAAGAAGAGATCACGTTCGCCGACGATGGGCATCGTGAAATTCTCGAAACGATAAAAGCACCCATATACGACAAAAAGGGCCAGATCGCCGGTGTGTTGGGAATCGGGCGGGACATCACTGATCGAAAACGCGTCCAGGACGAGCAGCGCATGATGGTTGATGCCCTTCAACTGATCAATGCGGCCGATGACATGGACACCCTTCTTCACACGATTCTGAACCGCCTTCAGGAGTGGTCTCATTGCGCGGCTGTCGGCATCCGTTTGAAAGAAGGCCCGGATTATCCCTATTACACGACCTTGGGATTCTCTAAGCAATTTGTCCGCCTGGAAAAATACCTATGCAACTACGACGAGCACGGCAAGGTTGAACGCGATGCCGAAGGGCGGCCGTTATTGGAATGCATGTGCGGCAATATCCTGCGCGGTAAATTCGATCCGTCCAGGAATTTTTTTACCACGGACGGAAGTTTTTGGAGCAATTGCACCACCGAGCTTCTGGCAACGACCACCGACGCCGATCGTCAGGCCCGTACGAGAAACCGCTGCAACGGTGTCGGCTACGAATCCGTGGCCCTGATTCCGTTGCGTGCGGGCAACCAGACATACGGACTTTTACAGCTGAATGACAAGCAGAAAGGGCGCTTTACGCCTGATTTGATCGCCTTGTACAGACGCATTGCCGACAGCATTGCCAACGCTCTGGCGAAAAAAATGGCCGAGGCGAAGGTCCTTCATCTCAACAATGTTCTTCGTGGCATCAGGGATGTAAACAAGCTTCTGGCATATGAGAAGAACCGGACCCGACTGATCCAGGGCGTCTGTGACCTGCTGGTGGAAGCCCGCGGATTCGATGCTGTCGTCATCGCGTTAACCGATGAAAAAGGGGACTGGACAGTTGAGCATGCCGTGGCCGGACAAATCGAGTCCTGCCTGTCCGAGATGCTCGATCACGGAGAGGTGTCCCATTGTGGCCGCCATGCAATGGCCAATCTGGGAGTAATTGTCAGGGGGCATAACGAACAATTTTGCAATCATTGTTCGAACTATCAAAAATCGAATAAGGATCAAAACCCACTGATCGTCAGTCTTTCCCATGAAGGCCGGCGATATGGTTTTATGATGACCTTTCTCTCAGGCGGTATGGAAGACCATCCCGATGAAGACGACCTGCTGGTGGAGATGGCCTCCGACGTCTCGTTTGCCTTGCACTCATTGGAAATCAAGATAGAGCGGGACACCTCCATGGCAGATCTGGCAAAAACCCAGGAACAGTTCAGGCAAGCCCAGAAGATGGAGGCCGTTGGACGACTTGCCGGTGGCGTGGCCCATGACTACAACAATATGCTCAGCGTGATCCTCGGGTATGCTGACCTGGCCATGGAAAAGGTCAGGCCGCAGGATCCACTCTATGACGATCTGAATGAAATCCTGATCGCAGGGAAGCGGTCAGTAGACATTACCCGGCAGTTGCTGGCGTTTGCCAGGCGGCAGACCATCTCTCCGAAAGTATTGGATCTTAACCAGACAGTAGAGAGCATGCTGAAAATGCTCAGACGCCTGATCGGTGAGGACCTCGATATGTCCTGGAACCCAGGCAAGCAGTTGTGGCCGATCAAGATGGATCCCAGCCAAATCGATCAGCTTCTGGCCAATCTATGCGTAAATGCCCGGGACGCTATCACCGATATTGGAAAAATCACCATTGAAACGGGCAAGATGACGTTTGATACGGCGTACTGCGCTGATCACGCCGGTTTTGTTGCGGGCGATTTTGTGATGCTGGCGGTCAGCGATGATGGATGTGGCATGGACAAGGAAACCCAAGATAAGATTTTTGAACCTTTTTTTACCACCAAAGGCGTTGGTCAGGGCACCGGCTTGGGACTGGCCACCGTTTATGGCATCGTCAAACAGAATGGCGGCTTTATAAACGTATACAGTGAACCAGACAAGGGAACGACATTCAAAATTTATCTGCCAAGATACCACGGTGCGTATCTTGAGGAGCGGAAACAGGGCGTCGAGGCAATACCCGAGGGCCGCAACGAACGGATATTGATTGTCGAGGATGAGCCCCAGACCCTGAGATTAGCAGATAAAATGCTGCGCGGCTTGGGGTCTGATACCCTGGCGACCTCCATGCCGTCGGAAGCGATTCAACTTGCCGGAGCCCATGGCGACATCGCCTTGCTGATAACAGATATTGTCATGCCTGAAATGAACGGTCGTGAGCTATGGGAACGGATAGAGGCGCTTTGCCCAGGACTTCGATGCCTGTTCATGTCCGGCTACACTGCGGATGTCATCGCCCATAGGGGGGTGCTGGAGGAAGGCGTTAATTTTATCCAGAAACCGTTTTCCAAAAAAGATCTGGGGGTGAAAGTCAGAGATGTCTTTAATCGGAAGTTAAAAAAATGATTAAGAATTTAATATAATAGAAAATATACTATTTCTTAGACCCAATACCGACATTCATGATACCGAAGCGGACAAAGCCTTGTTGATAGTGGTCATCAATGTTTCAGAATTAAATGGTTTGGCGATATAATCATCGGCTCCCAGCTCCAAGGCGGCCTCCAAGTAGTTTTGTGAGCCGACCTTCCAGCCGCCTGAAATAGCAATTATTTTGATATCTTTATGTTCTCTTTTTAAATCAAAAATTGTTTCCAGCCCCTCTTTTTCCGGCATGAAAAGATCCATGATGACCAAGTCTGGATGATGATTGTTGAACCATTCAATGGCTTCATTTCCGTCGCAGGCTTGAAGCACCGTGTAGCCAGCGCGCTCGAGGGTTCTGCGCAATGCCTCCCTGGCATTGGCGTCATCATCGACAATTAGTATTGATTTCATTGCGCCTATCCCAGGATCGCTTTCAGATCCTCGTCGGCCGTCCCGATGGGTTTGATATCGAAATTTTTCACCAGCGTGTCGAGCACGTTGGGTGTCAGAAACGCGGGCAGGGAAGGCCCCAGCCGGATGCCCTTCATCCCGAGGTGCAACAGCGCCAGCAGCACGCAGACCGCCTTTTGCTCATACCAGGAAATGATCAGCGAGAGCGGGAGTTCGTTGATTCCCACCCCGAACGCATTTGCCAGGCACTGGCGATCTGGATCGCGGAATAGGCATCATTGCATTGCCCCACGTCCAGAAGCCGCGGAATGCCGCCGATATCGCCAAGTTTTTTGTCGAAAAAGCGGAACTTGCCACAGGCCAGGGTCAGTACCACACAGTCCTGGGGTACTTTTTCGACGAATTCCGTATAGTAATTGCGCCCGGGCTTGGCCCCGTCACAGCCGGCCACCAGAAAGAAGTGGCGGATGGCTTTACCCTTGACCGCTTCGATAACCTTATCGGCCACCCCGAGAACGGCATTGCGGGCGAAGCCGACGGTCACCTCCCTTTGTCCGCATCGTCTTCAAAGAACGGTGCATCCGGTACCCTTGGCGGTTTGTTCACATTGATAGCAAAACATAGGCGCCTCCTTGTGTTGAAAGGTGAAATGATGAAACGAGCGGGCTTGCACTGAGTGGTCGATTAACGGTTTAAACGTGGCCCTGGGAGAATCGGCGAGGCTCTGGCGAGCTTGGGGTTTAGGGAGCAATGGAACGTAAAACCGGTTTAAGTCAATTTGCCTCTCCGTAGAGGCAACACCGTATAGGGATCAACGGGGCATCTGAATCTTACTATTTCACCCTTGCGCTTTAGATCTCAATCAGCAGCGCTTTATTGACGGCTTCATCGGTAATGCCCGGACAGTCCTGAAAACCCCTCGCCAGCTTTCCAAACACGTTTGATTGATATCAAAATCAACTATGGAGCCGGCTATAACTTTCTTGCATAGTCGGCTGCATTGATACCAGCGACACACCCTTCACCCACGGCTTTGGCAACCTGCAGGGTGGGCCACAAATATCACCGGCAGCAAATATACCGGGGATGTTGGTGCGCTGGGATTTGTCGGTTTGAATGAACCGCATCGTATCATCCAATGCCACGCCCAAAGATGTAGACAACCCCATCAATCCTTTTGCCCCGAGTTCAATGAATACACCAGAAGCGGAAAGCGTTGTGCCGTCATCGAGAACGATCGCATTGACATCTTCCTGACCGGAAATTTCTTTAACCTTGGCCCCCCGGTGCACCACTACCTGGCTGCTATCGAGCTTTTCCAGCAATGTCTCGGAGACCTTCAGATCGTCGCAAATCAAATGCACTTTTCCAGCGATCTCGGCTAGGGTCAGGGCTCCGTCAGCAGCAGCACTTTCACTGCCCACCACAGCCACGTCCTCGCCTCGGTAAAAATTACCGTCACAGTCGACGCAATAACTGACACCTTTACCGACAAGCTCTTTTTCGCCCTTGACCCGCAACGTGTTCCGGGCGGTACCAGTGGCCAGAATCAGGGACTTGGATGTGAATAGACCACCGCTTTCCGTTTCGAACAGGAATAGGTTGTTATCCATGGAAATCTTCAAGATATCATCATCCATGAATTGGCTGCCGAAGTTTTTCGCTTGCCGTCGGCCGGTTTCCAGCATCGTTTTGCCAGTGGCATTGAACAAACTCACCAGGTTCTCCACGTGCGCCCGAAACAGGCTGCTTTTGTGCTCCTTTCCCAGCACCAGCACCGACACCTTTTTGCGGGATGCATGGATAGCCGCTTGAAGACCTGCCGGTCCGGCACCCACTACCACCACATCGTAAAATTCATTTTTATTCATATTTTTCTCCTTTGAACCAAAGGGCTCCAGAATTCAATGCGGTTGCCCTCCGGGTCGAAAAGGTAAAACACATCGGCGCCCATAACGTTGGAGCGAATCTTTGTTGGCACCAGTCCGTCCATGATAAACGCGTTATGCGCCGTTTGAAGATTGTCGATCTGGAAGGACAAGGTGATGCCTTTGCCGTCTGCGCTCGCTATTGTTGCCCGGGATTGATCCGCCACACTTAAGAAAGCTGTAGGGGTTAATCGAAATTCAACAAACCAATCGCATTGAAAAGCAATCTCAAGCCCCAGGCGATCGCGGTAAAAGGTCACCGACTCCTTCCAGCGCCTGGCGTAAAGAATCGTGTTGGCCCTTTTTACAGCGGATACCAATGTCATTAGCTATTCCCCTCGGATCATGACCAATAGCATCTTGAATCTTTCCGTGGCCTGAAGTGCGTGAGAAATATTTGCAGGCATGATCAGCATCTCGCCGGTATTCACGGTTTGCAGCTGGCCGCCAATGGTTATCTCCGCTTTTCCATCTAAGATGTGGACCACGGCGTCAAAGGGCGCCGTGTGTTCACTGAGCCCCTGCCCTTGGTCGAAGGCGAACAAGGTGATGTTGCCAATTTCTTTTTTTATCAATGTCTTGCTCACCACAGCGCCGGCGGCGTATTCAATGTGGCTTTCCAGGTTAAACGCTATACCTTTGGGTGCATTGGCTTGTTCGTTCATATGGTCCTCCTTGCTTTTACCCGATCGGGTTGACGCGATGGCAACATATCGACCACACTGCTGAATCCCGAACCGGGTTTGATTCGCTATGTTTTAAAAAACTAATCACTGCAAATAGATTTTTCCAAGCTCGGACAGCATTTGGTGAAAACGCTCATGTTTTTCAACGCCAATTTTCTCCGCATTTTTAGCTGAACTCGTTCAAAAAGGAACAGAGCCTATCCAATAATTTTTATGCTTTTGAGTATGGTAACGCATAAAATCATCCCCATCCCCGACTTCCCCGGCCCCGTGCCTTTCGGGTTTACCTTCGATTCCAGGGAACGCTTGGTCGTTACAGATCCCGGGGTAAGCACCATTACGTCCTATGACCTTGATGATGGTGTAGTCGAAGGCCCGAACGCTTCCGTGGAAACCGGGCAGGCTGCGACCTGCTGGATTGTCGGAACGAAGAGTCGGTACGCCGACCTCGTATATGCAGCGAACACAGGCTCCGGCAGCTTGTCCGGTTTCCGGATCCAAAGAGACGGCTCTCTTTCGGAAGTCGGTGTCTTCCCCGTGGGAGACGGTGCGTTGAACATTGACCTGGCGATGACGCGCGACGGCCGGTTCGTCTACACGCAAAATGGGGGTTTCGGTACCGTTAGCATATTTCGCGTAAGGCGCGACGGGACCCTTGCATTTATCGATGAAATCGATGTTGTTGAGCCCGCCTCCGGGTTTCAGGGGATTGCGGCCTGGTAGTGTGGCCATCGCAGTCACGAGCCCACCCTTTTTAGCGTGGCCGGCGCTAAAATAAACCAGATACCGCCGGCCACGTACAAATGCGGAAAGAGTAGATCCCTCCAACGCGTGACAATAGGGGAATACCGAGGTCAGAAACATGGAATCACAGCCTGATGCCTGGATCGATTCCGGGGAAAGCCGTTCCTTGCAAGCGGGAGAGCCCGGTATCCGACCATCGAGGGAAACTGCAGCGAAAATGGAGGAACACAAAATGGAATCCGATAACAAGAAGCAAAAGGCGATTATGAAATTGGCCATGGTGGCGCTGATTGGCCTGGGCGCCGTTGCCTTCCGGTACTTCGATCTGGGGCAATACCTGACCCTCGACTACATCAAAGCTTCCCAGGAGAAGTTTCAGGTGCTCTATCTCTCCCACCGTTTTCTCGTCATTGTTGTGTATATGGCCGTCTATATCGCGGTCACCGCGCTGTCGCTGCCTGGCGCCGCGGTTCTCACGCTGGCGGGTGGCGGCCTGTTCGGACTGGTGGTCGGGGCCGTGGTGGTCTCCTTCGCCAGCACCATCGGCGCCACCCTGGCCTGTCTGGCTTCCCGGTTTTTGCTGCGCGAATGGGTCCAGAACAAGTTCGGCGACAAACTCGCAGCGATCAACGCAGGCATCGCGAAAGAGGGCGCTTTTTCAACAAAAATTCAGGAGAGTGGATATCAGCGAGGCATGACCGGCGGCCCGATTAGATAAGGAGATAACGATGAAAACGGAAAACCAAGACGAAGTAAATGCGAGTTTCGACGGTCAAAGCCTCGAAAGCCTCACCCAACGGATTAAAGCGCTATTCGACGTCAAGGACCGCACCTATGGGTTCCGCCCCAGGACATATCCAAAATGTTTCGTCGGCAGCGAAGCGGTAGCTCAACTCATAAAGAAGGGAATTGCCCTCGATGTGGAAGACGCCATGCACATCGGCAATATGCTGCTGGATGCCGGGGTGTTTCATCATGTATTGGACGAACACGCGTTCAAGAACGAGAAATTGTTTTACCGGTTCATTTCCGATGAAGACCACGGCCGTGTGGCACGTAAACCCGATGGCAGTACGGTCAGCTGGACCGATTTCATCGCACCGCCGACGAATCCGGAAGGCCGGCGGATGACCCTTCAGCCGGATATTCCTGAACGGGACCCGGATTTGGCTTCTTTTGAGCAGGTCGATCCGGAAACATGCGGTGTATCACCGCTCGATGCGTACAATACCCGCATGTTGGATCTGCTCCACCCCAAGGTGTGGGTGGACCCGAAACCCAAGCCCTCGTACAATCTGGTGGTAATCGGCGCCGGCGGCCTGGTTTCCGCGGCCGGTGCGGCGGGTGTCGGGGCACGGGTCGCGCTGATCGAGTCACACCTGTTGGGGGGCGACTGCCTGACGGTGGGTTGTGTGCCGTCCAAGGCATTGCTGCGCTGCGCCAAGGCGGCGGCCGCCGTGCGCCGTGCCCCCGAATTTGGCATAAAGGTCGGCGGTGAGATATTGGTGGACTTTGGTTTTGTCATGGAACGGCTGAGGCGGCTGCGGGCAGGCATCGCACCGGTTGACTCGGCCCAGCGCTACAGCGAAAAACTCGGTGTGGACGTTTTTATGGGCAAAGGTCGCTTTACCGGCAGGAACACGATCGAAGTCAACGGCCAGACGCTTAAATTCACCAAGGCGGTGGTGGCCACGGGCGGTACGGCGGCCGTCCCCCCGATTCCGGGCCTGAAGCAGGCCCCTTACCTCACCAACGCTTCGGTTTTCAACTTGACCGAACTGCCGGCCCGCATGGGCGTCATCGGCGCCGGTCCCATCGGCATCGAAATGGCCCAGGCCTTCCAGCGTCTGGGATCCCAAGTGACGGTTTTGTCGCGCGACAGCAAGATCCTGCCCAGGGAGGACCCGGACGCCGCCAAAGTTGTGGCGGCCGCTTTAGAGAAGGATGGGGTGACCTTCGCCTATAATCTCACGTTCAAGGGGGTTGAAAGCAGGGACGGAAAACCGCCGGTGACCGTCTCGGTGGAAGATTCCCATGGAGAACGGTCGCTGGAGTTCGATGCGCTTCTGATTGCCACCGGCCGCAAGCCGAATGTCACCGGCTTCGGGAGGGAAGCGGCCGGCATTGATTACGACGAGCGCACGGGTATTACGGTCAGCGACCGGATGCAGACGACCAACCCGGATGTTTACGCCGTGGGCGATGTGGCCAGCAAGTACCAGTTCACACACATGTCGGACTTCGGGGCACGCCTGGTGATCCGCAACGCCCTCTTTTACGGCCGAGACAAGTTCTCCGATCTGCTCATTCCCTGGGCAACCTACACGGATCCCGAAGTCGCCCATGTGGGACTTTACGAGAAAGATCTGGAAGCGCGCGGGATTGAATACGTTACCCTCAACCGGGCCTTCGACGATGTGGACCGCGCCATTGTGGACGGTGAGACCGAAGGGTTTGTTAAGATTCACGTCAAAAAAGGCAAGGACCGGATTCTGGGGGCGACGATTGTCGGCAGCCATGCCGGCGACATGATCAGCGAGATCAGCGTGGCCATGCAGGCCGGCATGGGGCTGGGCAAACTGGCCAGCGTCATCCACCCCTACCCGACGGCGGCCGAGGCCATCCGCCAATGCGGCGACGCCTACAACCGCTCGCGACTGACACCGACGGTGAGAAGCATCTTCAATCGTCTCATGGCCTTTAAACGTTGACCGGAAACAAATAATTACGGACCCATGCAGCGTTTATCCGCAGCCCATAAAATCGATAGGCGGAAGTCATGGGAATCTTTTCGATTACATTATCAAAAAGAGGAATTGCTCAAGCCGATTGATGGCATGGACGCCAGAACTCAATCCGTATTCCTTCTATATCTCGAAGGTAAAAAACTTCGGCGCCCGTCAAACAGCCGATCTGGCGGCGCGCGTGGAGGCTGCCGTTTTGTACTGTCAGCGCCGCCTGGAACGGGCGCCGCGCTTCGACGATCTCGATCACCTATGTGAACAGGTCACGTTAGGACTAAGCTAATTACCAAAAAAGAAACTGGAAATTTTCTTTTAGAAACTATATGTTAAGTCTCTGAAAATGGCGATCCAGTACTTATGCTGCATTGCCGAAAATCGAACGCCAATAGCCTTACCTGAAAAGATGGATATAGACAAGGCATTGAACGTCGAGGAATTGCGTGGGCGTTTCCTAAAGTATACCCGGCGGGCATATGGCTCCTCCCTTCGCCGGAACAGCCACGGATATTGGAGATCGGTTGCGGCCTGGGACAACAAGCCATGGAACTGGCCCGTCTCAGCGGAGGCAAGGTGGTCGCCATAGACATAGATCCCTACATGGTTTCCAGGTTACAAAGGATGGATGGTTACGGTTAACAACCGTCATAGCCTCCAGCAAAGCTGGAGGCTTGACAGATGAACCGCTCAAAGCGGTTAAGGAACATTAGCCACTGAGCGCCTCTGAGACGGTGGATGACTACAGATTACTTTGTCCCCATCTATTTTCGACCGGATTAATCAAGGAGGGAGATGAAATGGATAAAGCCTGTTACCGAGAATTGACCCCCTACAAATACCAATTGATGGAGCCTTATGGTCTCAATATCAACATCAAAGGGTATGAGATTGAGACCCCTTATCTCAAATTGAATGCCGATGGGAATCTCGAAATTGCCAAAGGGTACGCTTGGGACGGCCCCAGCGGACCAACATTTGACACGACCGATTTTATGAGGGGATCACTGGTTCACGATGCGCTTTACCAATTGCTTCGGTTAGGGGAAATATCACCCCGCTACAAGGCATATGCAGACCTGCTGCTTAAAAAAATCTGTCTTGAAGATGGGATGCCGAATTTCAGGGCGAATTATGTCTACCAGGCTGTCAAATGGTTTGGCGGGTCGAGCGCGAAACCAGGAAGTGAAAAGCCAGCCAAGATCATTTGTGTTCCGATGTAGGGTTTTTCCAGACCGGCAGGGGGGCACCGTCCTCAACCTGTGCACCACGGGTTCGTGCGGTTTTGTGTGTACACGCTGTAAAAAACCAAAAGAGGCAATCGCGATGAAAAGGGGTTGAATTCCCGTCCGGGCATGGTAGAAAGGCGCCAACTCAAGGGACGGATGCCAAACGGTGCTGTTTGGAGACGCCATTCCTAACCTAAGATGTATGATCCAACGGATTCGTAAGAAGCCCGAGATCAAGGCTTGCGGATCCTGAGGAGGGAGGCGTACTTTTGCGTACGCCGCAGTGACGAAGGATATGCGTAACACCGATATCGGGCTTCTTACGAATCCGTTAAGAACCATGACCGACACACGATCCACCATTAATGGCCTCCGTCGCCAACTCGGCCGAACCATGCATGCAGACCGGCTGCTGTTGCGGCGCCAGCTGGACCGGCTGAACCGTCGCCGGAAATCGCTGGACGAGGCGGCATTCGCCCGCCAAATGGCCGATCTGACGACGCGCGTGGAGGCTGCCGTTTTGCACCGTCAGCGCCGCCTGGAGCGGGTGCCGCGCTTTGACGATCTCGATCACCTGCATCACCGTAGCCAAAGCCGACATCATCGATGCCATCCGCAGCCATCCGGTCGTCATCATCGCCGGCGAGACCGGATCGGGCAAGACCACCCAAATTCCCAAATTCTGCCTGGCCGCCGGCCGGGGCGTGGGATGGCAGGATCGCCTGCACCCAGCCCCGGCGCATTGCCGCCACCACCGTGTCCGCGCGCATCGCCGAGGAGCTGGGCGAGGATTTGGGGCGTTCGGTGGGCTACAAGATCCGCTTCCAGGACAAGAGCGATCCGGACGCCTACATCAAGGTGGTCACCGACGGCATCCTTCTGGCCGAGACCCAGGGCGATCCCTGGCTCAATGAATACGACACGATCATCGTCGACGAGGCCCACGAGCGCAGTCTGAACATCGATTTTGTTCTGGGCATCTTGAAACGCCTTGTCCAGCGGCGCCGAAACCTCAAGCTGATCATCACCTCGGCCACTATTGATACCGAAAAATTTTCGCGGGCCTTTGATGACGCCCCGGTGATCGAGGTCTCGGGCCGGCTCTACCCGGTGGAAACACGTTATTTTTTCCCCGATACCGATCCGGAAGAGAAAGAAGACCGCACGCCGGTGGAACTGGCCATCCAGGCCATTGACGACTTGGTGCGACGCGGGGGGCGGGGCGATGTGCTGGTCTTCATGCCCACGGAGCAGGATATTCGCGAGACCTGCGAGACCCTGGAGGGCCGCGGCTATCCGCGTACCCTGGTGCTGCCCCTGTTCGCGCGTCTGAGTCCCGGTGAGCAGAATCGGGTGTTTGCCGCCACGGGCTATCGCAAGATCATCGTGGCCACCAACGTGGCCGAGACGTCCATCACCATCCCCGGCATTCGTTACGTGGTGGACACGGGGCTGGCGCGCATTTCCCAGTATGTGCCGCGTTCGCGCACCACCAGTCTGCCGGTGGTGCCGATTTCACGCAGCAGCGCCGACCAGCGCAAGGGCCGCTGCGGCCGGGTGCAGAACGGGATATGCATCCGCCTGTTTTCCGAAGAAGATTACCTGAACCGGCCCCTGTTCACCCAGCCCGAGATCCTGCGGGCCAACCTGGCCGAGGTGATCCTGCGCATGATCGCCTTGAAGCTGGGCGACGTGGCCGCCTTTCCCTTCATCGACCGGCCGGCGGAAAAGAGTATCCGCGACGGCTTCAACCTGTTGGAGGAGTTGGGCGCCATCGCGCGGAACGACAAGATGTCCAAAGGCGTGGCACCCTACGGGCTGACCGAGAACGGCCGGATCATGGCCCGCATGCCCATCGACCCGCGCCTGTCGCGTATGCTCATCGAGGCCCAGAAGGAGAATTGCCTGGGCCAGGTGGCCGTCATCGCCGCGGCCCTGAGCATTCAGGACGTGCGCGAGCGACCCCTGGACAAGGAAGCCCAGGCCGATCAGGCCCACCGGCGCTTCACGGATCCCTTGTCCGATTTCGTCACCATTCTTAACATCTGGCAGGCGCTGCACACGGGGCCGGACGCCCCGCGCAGCATGAACGCCCTGAAGAAGTTCTGCCGCCAGCATTTTCTCTCCTTCCGGCGCATCCGCGAGTGGCGCGACATCCACGCCCAGATCACCGCCGTGCTGCGCGAGCAGGGATTCGATCCGAGGGGCGATGGGGTGGGGGTGGGCGACGAAACCATCGGTCGGGACGCCGACGGCGGTTTCCATCCCCGGTACGCGGCCATCCACCGGTCCGTCCTGAGCGGTTTTCTCTCCAACATCGCCATGCAGAAGGAGAAGGTCTTCTACCGTGCTACCCGGGAGCGCGAGGTAATGCTCTTTCCCGGTTCGGGCCTGTTCAAGAATCCGGGCAGCTGGATCGTGGCCGCCGAGATGGTCGAAACCTCGCGCCTTTATGCCCGCAAGGCGGCCGTCATCGATGTCACATGGCTGGAGCCTTTGGGGGGCGATCTCTGTCGCCGCAGTTGGAGCGATCCCCATTGGGAGCGCAGCCGCGGCGAGGTGGTGGCCCGGGAGCAGGTGACCCTCTTCGGCCTGCCCATCGTCCAGGATCGCCGGGTGGCCTTTGGCCGCATCGATGCGGACAAGGCCGGCGAGATCTTCATCCGCGGCGCCCTGATCGAGATGGACGTGAAGCAACCCCTGGAATTCATGCGCCACAACGCCGATCTGGTGGCCGAAGTGCGCGGCATGGAGGACCGCATCCGGCGGCGCGACATTATGGTGGACGACGAGGTTCTGGTGGCCTTCTACCGCGAACGGCTTCCCGGCGTGGCCGACCTGCGCACCCTGAAGCACCGCATCCGCAAGCAGGGCGGTGACGGTTTTTTGCGCTTGGACCGCGAGATGCTGCTGCGCTACCAGCCGGACGCGGCGACCCTGGAGCAGTTTCCCCGCCAGTTGGATCTGGGGCACCGGGTGCTCGATTGCGACTATGTGTTCGATCCAGGGGCCGAGGCCGACGGCGTGACCCTGACCGTCCCGGCCGAGACCACCGGCGAGGTGGCCCGCGAACAGCTGGATTGGCTGGTGCCGGGGCTTTTGGCCGAGAAGATCACCCTGCTGATCAAGGGGCTGCCCAAGGCCTATCGGGTACAGTTGGTGCCCATCGCCGATACGGTGGAGACCATCGTGCGCGACATGCCTCGCGGTCGGGAGAGCCTGCCCGCGGCCCTGAGCCGTTTTCTCTTCGAACGGCTCAAGGTGGACATCCCCGCATCGGCCTGGCCGGTCAATCAGCTGCCTGATCACCTGCGCATGCGCCTGGCCATTACCGACACGAAAGGGCAGGTGGTGGCCAGCGGTCGGGACGACACCCTTTTGGACCAGATCGTGGCCGACCCGACCTTGCCGCCGGGATTTCAGTCCCTGCGGCGCAAATGGGAACGGACGGATATCATTGATTGGGATTTCGGCGACCTGCCGAGGTGCTTCCCGTGAACGACCGAAAGGGCACGCCGTGCGCATCTATCCGCGATTGGCCGTCGAGGGGGATACCCTCGGTATCCGGCTTTTCACCGACGCGAGGGCTGCCGAAACCGCCCATCGCGAGGGCGTGGCGACCCTCTTGACGCGCCGGTTTGCCGATGACGTCAAATACCTGAAGAAGAACCTCAAACTGCCGGCCCTGCTCAAGCGCCAGGTGGTCTATTTTGGCGGCATGGCCGCCCTGGAGGCGCAGCTGGTCGAGCGGGTCATCCGCCAGCTGTTCGCCCGCGATCCGCTCACCAGTGCGGCTTTCGACGCGCTGGTGGGCGAGCTGATGGCCCTTAAGGTGCATCAGTCCGGCCAGGATCTCAAGGAGGCGGTGGTTGCCGTGATCGAGGCCCATCACGAGGCCCGACTGCGCATCCTGGAGGTCGAACAAAAACGCATCGCCGCACCACAGGTGGGGCAGTTTCTGGAGAGCCTCAAAGGTGAGATTCAGCGGCTGGTACCGGACAATTTCATCCAACTCTACGACCGGCAGCGGTTGCTGCACCTGGTGCGCTATCTGAAGACGATCGCCGTCCGGGTGGAGCGGGGCCTCGGCGACCTTGCCAAGGACCACGCCCGCCAGGATCAGGTGGCCCCCCACCTTCAGCGTCTTGGAAACATGCTCGCCGTCATGGATGGAAGTACTTCCACGGAGAAGCGCGCGGCAGTGGAAGACTTCTTCTGGATGATCGAGGAGTACAAGATATCGCTTTTCGCCCAGGAGGTGGGCACCGACGGGCCGGTATCGGCCAAGCGGTTGAACAAGCTGGCCGAGGAGATTGAACGGATGGTGTAGGTTTTTGCAACGTTTTAAAAGTTCCGCATTCCGTACTTCCTTTATCCACTATGCAACACCTTAGGCTGGCGGAAAGAAATAATTCCCCCAGATCGTGCCGGATTTGAGTTCGTCTACAAGGCGCCGCCACCGGTGCATATCGGGAATATGTGCCGGTGGCGGCAACGCGGTAGACGGGCACAAAGACAAGCAGGATGGTGGAATTATTTCTTTCCGACAGCCTTAACTTCAAGTTTTCTTTTCGATATCCACAAATTGAAAGACTATTTCAATGCGAGTTGCAATAGTCTTTCAATTTTTCAACCTGGTTTCTCTATCCCAAAAATAGTTAAATAACTGTTAATTCAATTGGTTAAACTGACGCTTGGATTTGGTATACAATTTGCTCATAGAGCTATCCAAACGTTGACTCATCTTTTGCGTTATATCGTCGAGACGATTTTTGAATGTCATAAATCAAACCGATCGTTTGATCCAAAAAAACAACTCTTGGTTAAAAGGAGCGTTCTATGCCGGGTAAAATGCCATATGAAAAGTACCAGCTTGACAATTATTTTGAGAAATATTCATATGTTAACAAAGAAGTAATCATAAAGGAAGACCTTCTTCGCCTGGGAGTATCTTTTACCTCCAGCGCTTTGGAAGAATCCTCCAAATTCGCGACAAAATCTTATTATCTGTTTTCATACGACGCCATGGATGTGGACGATATGAAGAACAAAGAGTTTATCAAGGCGCCGGAGTGCTTTAAATTCAAGGGCGGCCCTTATAATCTCAGACCTTCCAACAACAAAACCTGCCTAGATAAGCCCGAGAAGACGCCATATAAAGTCGATTACGTCGATGGTGAACTGAAACTGTTCTGGGAAGACAATTACCTGGCCGATGTAGAACTTCGCCCCAAACCCCCCTATTATGCCCATACGCTTCCGGACGGAACGCCTTACTCGGATGTGGCGGCTTCTGTTTTCTTCGGTTATCTGACGTTCTGCACGATCTTAAGAAGTTGTCAGTACTGGGGTAAAAAAGAGGAGTGCATCTTCTGCGACATCAATACCAATGCCCGAAAACAGTCTAAAACCGGCAGACCCTTTATGATTCACAAAAGTGTTGAAGACGTCGTTACGGTAATTGATACCATTTTCAATAAAGAACGGGAGGATATCAATCATTCCCTTCTGTTGACCGGGGGGGCCATCTTCAAGCAGACCGCCCAGCTCAGCGGTATGGAAAACGTTGAATTCTATGCACAATATATCCGCGCCATTCGAGAGAAGATCGGCAATCGATGGGGGATCCACCAACAGACAACGGCCCTGACCATCCCTGAATGCAAAGTGTTAAAGGAAGCCGGTGTCGATTGCCACCATGCAAACATTGAGGTCTGGGATAAGGATCGGTTCAAAGTTTATTGCCCTGGAAAGCAGCAGTTGATCGGCAGGGACGAATGGATCAAGCGGGTGTGTGATTCCGTGGACGTCTTTGGCGAAGGGCATGTTGTACCAACCTTTGTAAGCGGCTGCGAACTTGCCAAGCCCTGGGGGTTCGAGAAGTGGGAAGATGGGGTGAAATCAATGAAGGACGCCTGGGAATTTCTCATGTCCCACGGCGTTACGCCAAGAAGTTCCAGCTGGATTATTGAACCTAATTCAGTTCTGGGTCAATATGATCAGCCCGTCATTCCCCTTGACTACTACATTGAAGTAGACATTGCCTGGTATGAAACATGGAAAAAATACAACCTGCCACCGATCTATAATTTTACCCCCATGGGCCCTGGTCGTTGCCTGAGCATCAACAGCGGGCATCTCGATATGGGATCATGAGCACTTCAATGACCTTGAATGCGATAGAGTGGCCATTCTTCAGCTGGCACGAATGAAATAAGGAGATAAATCAAATGAAATACAAGCTAGGCATTGATGTTGGCGGGACTTTCACAGATTTTTTGCTTGTCGACGAAAATGGCGATCATAACATTTTCAAGTCTCTGACAACGCCGAAGAATCCTTTCGGCGGCGTTAACGCCGGTCTTAATAAAATAGCTGAATTTACTGGTAAAACAAACGGAGATTTTTTAAGTAGCCTTGAACTTATTGTGCATGGCACCACCATTACCACCAATGCAACATTGACCCGAAACGGCGTCAAGACTGCGTTTATCACGACAAAAGGGTTCAGAGATATTTTAAACATGCGGCGCGGACTGCGGTCCCGTCAATACGATTCCCGATACGAACCACCGCCAGAGTTTATTAAACGCAGAGACATCTTTACCGTTACCGAAAGAGTGGATTGCAAGGGAAATATTCTCGAGTCAATTAACGAAGAAGAAATGAGAGAAATCATTGAGCGGATAAAAAAGAACGGCGACTACAAAGCCATTGGAGTGAGTACGCTCTTTTCCTATGTCAACCCTGAAAATGAGAAAAAAATAGGGAAAATGCTGAGAAAAGCATTCCCTGATGTTTATGTTTCGCTTTCACACGAAATCCTTCCGCAGGTCAGATTCTATGAACGGAACAGCACAATCGCTTTGAATGCCTATGTGGGCCCCATTTTATCCGAGTACCTTGACCGCGCTGAAGGCGGACTGCAAAAGGACGGATTTGAAGGACTACTGCTTATCATGCAATCCAACGGAGGGGTTATGTCTCCGGAGATGAGCAGCCGTTTTGCGGTCAACACGCTTCTCTCTGGGCCAGCGGGGGGTCCTGTTGCCGGCCAGTTCGTTAGCGGAATTCACGGTTTGAACAATATTATCACGGTCGATATGGGCGGAACGAGTTTTGATGTTTGTCTTATCAAAGACGGCCAGCCGGCTATAACGACGGAAGGTGACATTGGCGGATACCGAATCGCCTTACCCACGCTTTATATTGAAACCATTGGCGCCGGTGGCGGAAGCATCGCTTCCGTCGATTCCGCCGGACTGCTCCAGGTCGGCCCCCAGAGCGCCGGTGCGTCTCCAGGACCAGCTTGTTATGGCCTTGGCGGAACAGAACCCACGGTTACCGATGCGGATTTAATCCTGGGCTATCTTTCTCCGGATTACTTTCACGGCGGCGATTTGATGCTGGATAAAAACGCGGCGGTGAAGGCAACCGACGAAAAAGTAGCTCAACGATTGGGTATCACCGTGAATGAAGCCGCCAACGGCATTTATCAAATGATCAACAGCAATATGGCCATGGGGGTCAAACTGGTTTCTGTGAGCAAGGGGCACAATCCCATGGATTTTGCATGGTGGTTGCCGGCGGAGCTGGGCCGATCCACGCGGCGCCCATCGCCAAGGAAATGGATATTCCACTTATCATCGTTCCTCGGGGGTCGTCAGTCTTTTGCGCATCCGGCATGCTGATGAGCGATCTCAAACATGACTATGTGACTACCTATACTTCCGAATTCTCAAAGATAGATATCAATCGTGTCAATCAGATATGCAAGAAATTGCTGGCGGAGGCAAAAGACACCCTGCAGAAAGAAGGAATTCGCCCTGAAAACATTCTCAGTTTATTCAGCGCCGACATCCGCTATCTGGGTCAATTCAACGAAGTCAACATCGATCTTTCCTTTAATGAATCGGAATCCTTTGGTGAGGATAATGTTAAATATTTAAATAAATTATTCCACAAGACCCACGACTCCCTTTATGGATACAGTTTGCCCAACGCCGAGCTGGAACTGATCAACATTCGACTTCAGGCAGTTGGAAAAACAGAAAAGCCGGCCTTCCGGGAAAGTCCCCGTCAATCCTCCGATGCATCGCATGCATTGAAAAACAACCGCCAGGTTTTTTTCTACGGCAAGTTTATGAGTACGCCGGTTTATGACGGCCTTTTGCTAAAACATGGAAATATTGTCTTCGGCCCCGCCATTGTTGAAGAACCGACGACAACCATCGTGGTACCACCCGACTTCGATCTAACCTGTGATTCTCATGACAATTATCTGCTGCATCGAAAAGATCAGAATCTGGAAGAGGTTATTTCCATATTAAAAGAGAGACTTCAATAAAGGAGACGACAATGGGAAATAAAAAACTTGATCCAATTACTCTTTCTGTTCTGGCAAACCGTTTCGAATCTGTTTGTAGCGAGATGGGCGAAACCATGCTGCGGACTTCCCATTCCCCGATTTTCAGCGAGGCCAGAGATTTTGTAACCGGAGTCTTTGACGCCAATGGCCGCATGATCGCCCAAAAACCGTATATAGCCGTTCTGGCTGGTGCACTTCCCTATTGCATGAAAGCAATTCTCGACTTTTACGATGGCGATATCCAGGATGGGGACGTTATCCTGACTAACGACCCTTATCTGGGAGGCAATAACCATATGCCGGATTTCACCGTTGCACGGCCCATCTTCTCAGGAGATGAAATTATATTTTGGGCGGTCGCCAAGGGCCATATGGTCGATACCGGCTCCGAGGGATGTTGCGGTTACAATCCCGAGGCCAGCAACATATGGCAGGAAGGCATTCGGATTCCCCCCTCGAAAATATACAAGCAGGGAAGATTCAACCGAAGCGTGTGGAACCTTCTATTGAACAATGTAAAAATGCAGTCCCTGTTTGAAGGTGATTTAAATTGTCTTGTGGGCGCTACCACGTTGGGAGAGCGAAAGCTGAAACACGCCATGAAGACAAATGGGGTCAGGACGCTTCTTCAGGCAGTGGATCAGATCATCGAAGCCACTGAAAATCATATGCGGGAAGAAATCCGCAAGATACCCGATGGAGAATACAGTGCGGAAAGGCATATGGACCATGACGGGTTCGTGCGGGACAAAAAAGTCAAGATCAAGCTTACCGTCAAGGTTAACGGCGATCGAATCATCTTCGATTTTACGGGATCCGACCCACAGGTGCAAGGGCCCATCAATAATACGGAAGCCAATACGTTCTCTTCGGTATGCCTTGCCTTGTTTATGACCATTGATCCGGATATCCGCAAAAACGGCGGCGCGCTTGCGCCCATTGAACTGATCGCGCCGCAGGGTAGTGTGGTCAACTGCCAGGAGCCTGCGGCCTGCACCGCTTCCACCATTTGCGGTACGGCAACGATTGTGGAGGCGGTGTGGCTTGCTCTCTCCCAGGCCGTGCCGGAACTGGCCCAGGCGTCCTGGGGGCGTTGGTCGGCGCCGGCCACAATGGGTTTCAATGACCGAACCGGCCGGCTCTTTGGTGACATTCACTTCATGAGCAAAGGCGGCGCTGGAGCCACCCTGGGCTATGATGGATGGAATCATCTCGGCGTGATCTCCTGTGCAGGCGGTTTGAGATCTCCGGATCCAGAGTTGCACGAGTTGGTCACTCCCTATCGGATATTGCAGTACGAATATCTGGCGGACAGTTGCGGCCCCGGCAAATGGCGGGGAGGCATGGGTACCGCATACAGATGGCTCGTTGAGGCGGATGGCATCATCTCTGACAATTTTGGAGACGGGCTGATGCCGGAAACCGGCCCCTTCGGCATTGTCGGAGGAAAAGGCGGCAAACCGAGCAGCCTTCTCGTGACCAGGCCTGACGGTTCCACCGAGGATCCCGAGGTGCACAAATTTGTGACGCTCAACAAGGGTGATGTGTACAGCATACAAGGCGCCGGAGGCGGTGGTTATGGCGATCCTTTTGAACGTTCCATTGACAAGGTTGTCGACGATGTTCTCGATGAGTTGATTTCCCTGGAAACCGCCCGAGAAGAATACGGCGTTGTCTTGGATCTGGAAACCATGCAGGTTGACAAGGAATCGACCAATCGGCTGCGGGAAGCGAGGAAATAGAATTGGCCCCAGCCCCTCATTGAAAGAGGGGCTGGCGAAGTATTTCCTTCGATGTGTGGGTTACACATTATTTTGAATGCTAAAGATCCCATGGGCCGTCTCCGATGCCTCAACGGGAGGTGAATGACATGCAGAACGAAATGAAGATTGTCGGGAAAAGAGTTGTCCGCAGCGACACGTTGGCCAAGGTCACCGGCCAGGCACGGTATACCGCTGACTTGAAGATGCCCAACATGCTGGTGGCGAAAGTGCTGCGCAGCCCGCATGCCCACGCCAAGATCAACCGTATCGACGTCAGCGAGGCCCTGAAAATGCCGGGCGTGAAAGCGGCCATCAGTGGCTTTGACGGCTATGGAATCAAATGGGGGGTCTTTCGGTACACCCAGGATCACGCCATGCTTCCCACGGACAAAGTCCGCTACATCGGCGAGGATGTAGCCGCGGTCGCGGCCGTGGACGAGGAAACGGCCATCGAGGCACTCTCCCGCATCAAGGTCGATTATGAGCCCCTGCCGGCCGTTTACGATCCCATCGAAGCCATGCAGGACGGCGCGCCGCTGATCCACGACCAATACAAGAACAACATCAACATTCATGTGAATATCGAGGAAGGGGAGGTCGACAAGGCCATGGAGAGTGCCTTCCTCGTCCGGGAGGATACGTTCAAATCCGCCGGCGAAGCTACGCCATGATGGAACCCTATGCGGTCGTGGCATCCTATCGAAATGGTTACCTCGACCTGTGGATGCCCAATGCCGGGCCTCACGTTCGTGCCAAAGCGATCGCCAACCTGCTCAAGATGCCGCTGAACAAGGTGCGCGTGCGCCACATCAATTCCGGCGGTGCCTTCGGCGGCCGATCGGAGGTGGCCCCCGGCGATCTCGTCGCATCGCTTCTGGCCATGAAGAGTGGCAAACCGGTAAAGCTCGTTCTTTCCCGCGAGGAGAACGCCACCAGCACGAGACAGATTCACGACATGATCGCAACGATCAAAACCGGAATGGCAAAGGACGGCACCATCGTCGCCAAGGACTATCGGGTGATCTATGACGGCGGCGCCTACAGCTCCACAGGCCCCATCGCCACCTCGATTCCCTATTATGTGTACGAGGAATGCTATCGTTTGCCCAATGTCCGTTACAACGGCTACCGGATCATCACCAATAAAGGCATCAGGGGAATGTATGGATGCCACGGAAGAGCCTTTCTGGGAGGTAACGAGGCTCAGATGGATCTGATGGCCAAAGAACTCGGCATGGATCCTGTGGAGATACGCCTCAAGAACGGCCTCACGGCTGGTGAAATGACGGCCACGAAATCCAAGATCTCCAGCTGTGGCCTCAAAGAGACCATAGAAATAACGTCGGAGAAGACGGACTTCAAAAAAAGATGGGCCCAGGCACAGAACCCCAAAGGCATCGGATGGGGTGTATTGCCATTATGTGCGGCTTTCCTATGGGTTTTCGTTCCCTGTCGACCTGTTATCTCAAAATCAATGATGACGGCTATGTGACGCTCGTGACCGGCGTCGTGGACAACGGGCAGGGAAACGAATCCATGGTGATTCAGGCCGCCGCCGAGATCCTCGGTGTGCCCATGGAGGACATCAACCTCGTGAATGCCGACACGGAAGTCACCAACCTCGATCCGGGCGCTATTCACAAGCGGCCGCCTTCGTCAGCACCAACGCGGTGAAGGTGGCTTGCGAGAATGCACGCCAGCAGATTGTCGCCATTGCAGCGGAAAAACTGGGTGTGCCCGAGGCGGACATCGCCCTGAAAGACCGGCTTGTTTACTCCATGGAAAATCCGGAAAAGAAAATGCGCCTTTCCTGGGTGGTGAGAGAAGCCTTTGCCAGAGCTCAGCCGATCGCCGCCACGGGAACGTTTTTCCCCCATATAGATCTGAAAAGAGAATGGATTTCAAGGCCCTGGGGCCAGATGGCGGGAACATTTTCCTATGCCACATCCGTGGCCGAGGTTGCCATTGATCCGGAAACCGGAGAAATCACGGTTCCCCATTTCACGGCCGCCCACGATTGCGGGCGGGCCATCAATCCCATGGCCGTAGAAGGGCAAATGGAAGGCTCCGTTCAACAGGCGGGAATGGCGGCCATCACCGAAGGCAACCTGTGGGATGGCGGCCACCTGCTGAATCCGGATCTGCTGGACTATAAAGTCCCGCTGGCCTGTGACATGCCGGAGATCGACGCCATCATCGTGGAATCCATTGATCCGGTGGGACCGTTCGGGGCCAAGGAAGGCGGTATTGCCATCCGTATGAATGCCTACAGTGCCATTGCCTGTGCGGTATCGCAGGCCACGGGCACGCTTTTCAAGGAATTTCCCCTGACGCCGGACAAGGTTTTGGAACTGGTAGAAAACGGGAAGGAGGAAACAAGATGATCCTGCCTGATTTTGAGTATAGGAAAGCCGAGACGGTTGCCGATGCCATCGGTCTTTACAACGAATTCGCCGGGAATGTGCGCTATCTGGCCGGTGGTACCGATCTGATGCCCCTGCTCAAACACCGGTTGTCGACACCGGCGGTGGTCATCGACCTCAAGGGCATCCTTGATCTCAGCACCATCACCGCTCAGGACGGATGGTTGACCATCGGGGCCAATGTCACGCTCTTTGCCCTCAAGCAGAATCAAACCATACGAGATTATTTCCCTGTGTTTTACCAATCGCTGGAGGCTACGGCCTGTGAAACCCTTCAGATGCGGGGCACCATTGGCGGTAATCTTCTCCAGGATACACGCTGCATTGAGTACAACAAATCCAATGACTGGCGGGTTGCCCGAGGCTTTTGTCTGAAGATGGGCGGCAAGACATGCAATGTGGTGCCAGGTGCCCGGGTCTGTCTGTCCAACTATTGCAGCGACAACGCGCTGGCATTGATTTCGCTGTCGGCAACGGTGAAAGTAATCGGTCCCGGGGGTGAGCGAGCAATGGCAATAGAAGAAATCTTCAGTGGCAAGGGCAGCAAGCCCTTTGCTCTCGAGCCTGGCGAGATACTCACCCATATCCGTATCCCGATGGAGAAATCCAAAGGCGCATATGAAAAATTGCGGGTCCGAAAATCCATCGACTATCCCCTGGTGGCGGTGGCGGCCTGCTTAAAAGAAGATAATGCCCGGATCTGCGTGGGCGGTATCGGGCCGGCGCCCCGGGTCTATGACCTGAAGGGCTTGGGTACAGATCGTGTCGTCGATGCGTCCCGCAGTACTTATGCCGACGCAAAGGCGGTGAGCAATACCACACTCTCCCCTGAATACCGGAAACGAATGGCGGGGGTATTGTTTCGAAGAGCTGTCAATAAAGCCCTGAAGGAGGAAAAATAATGGAAACGGTTAACGTTACCTTGCGCATCAATAATGAACTCACCACGCTCCAAGTGAAGCCTAACGAAACCCTCCTTGAAACCCTTCGCGAACGGCTTGATCTTACCGGGGCGAAAGCGTCCTGCGGCATGGGTTCCTGCGGTGCCTGCACCGTGGAGGTGAATGGCATGCCGCTGCGGTCATGCATTGCGCTGACCGTTGAAATGGATGGCGCTGAAATAAACACCGTTGAGGGGTTGAAGGAAGAAGAAAAGCTCCATCCGCTTCAGGAATCCTTCATGGAAGAAGGTGCCGTTCAGTGCGGTTTTTGCACCTCCGGGATGATCATGACGGCAAAACACTTTTGGATAGAAACGCTGCGCCCACCAAGAAGAGATCATCAAGGCGCTCTCTTCCAATGTCTGCCGGTGCACCGGCTATAAAAAAATCGTCACGGCCGTCGAGCAGGCGGCCACCAAATGAAAATAACCATCGATTCAAATTTTCGAATCCAAAATTCGTTTGAGCCTCCCCTGCAGCTGGAACTGGAAGGGAGTGAACAGGGGTTGCAGGATATTCTGCAAAAGCTGACCGATATGCATCCGCCCTTGAAATTCATCGAGCATGGGGAAATGGGAGATGACCTGCACCACCTCTACCTGAATGGAGAGAGCCACTTTTCGTTTTCGGAAGGATTGAAAACAAAGATCAAGGATGGCGACACCATCCTGGTCGAAGCCTATCTGGAACCTCTGGATGGTCATTAAGGAGAAAAACAAGCCATGAAGTTTGAAAAGATCGACCATCTTTGTTTTGCGGTAAAAAGCCTTGATCAGACCAAGAAAGTCTACGAGGAAGATTTTGGTATCGTCCCGGATTATGAATACGAGGCACCGTCGGAAAAGGTCAGGGTCGCGCGGTACTGCATCGGTGAGGTGGGCGTGGAGTTCATGGAAGCCACCGCCCCTGACAGCGAAGTGGCAACGTTTATCGAAGAAAAAGGAGAAGGTTTTTTTCTCATTTCCTACAAGGTGGATGACCTTGACAAGGCAATGGACGAACTTAAAGCCAAATCCGTGAAACTCATCGACAACAAGCCGCGTGAGCTTTGCGGAAACCGATACGCGTTCGTCCACCACCCGCGCGAATTGAACGGCGTGTTGACCGAGCTTCTGGACGGAGAATTTAACGTGAGCAAGTAAGGATATCCGTTAACATGCAAAAAGAAAAAAGGGACTATGCCTCTCCAGTTTGAATCCATCAACCATGGGGTGATCGCCTTCGGCTTTTTTAACATCGAAAGTGACCTCTTGCTGCTCGATAACAACTTTATTTTTGCCGATGAGTTTTGCAGAAATATCATCGCGTTCACTGAGAACATATCAGAAAAGGGCCTCAGTGACCGCTGGAATGTCTGGCAGATTGAAAAGGGACCGGAAATGGGAAATCTAATGGGTGCCATGCATGGTATGCACCATTCGGGTTTCTTTGGCGCGTTGTATCAGAAATATCCGTTTCCAAGACGAAAGATGGATTTCAAGCAAAAAGCGGAAGGTTGGAAAACACAGGCTGAAGTAAAAGAAATTATCCAAGACTATGGCCGATTGACCTTTCTGCAGGTTCATGTGGAACCGGTCGAAGAAAGGGTTCACATCGGCGACTATGCCTTTACCAAAAGGGTTTTTCAAGAATTGATCAACTATGTCTGGGAAGGGGGATATCCAAAATGGAAAGACGGCAAGCGGCCTGAGTATGTGACGGAAATGGCGGAATCCATAAAAGAAAGAAAGTTGTCTTTGTTTTCAGGATTAGAATTCATTTGACCGGCGCATCAAGACCGGTGACCTGTCGGCCTTGGTTTAGAAGAAGGGGTATCCATTCATCGGCGGTGCCCGATCTTTTAGAGATTGTGAATACGCCTTGATTCATCCGCAGAAGGTCAATGGCGTCCTAACCGAACTCATTGATTATCAATGGGAAGAATTCAAAAAAGAATACGTTAGCGAATCCAGCTGAAAGTATTGTGAGTTTATAGACTTCAAGAAAATGTTTTTGGGCTGCGTTATCGGTCGGCGCGGTATTGATTATACAGATTTCTCCCTCTGGCCTTGCCAAAAACATTTTCTTAAACCCTATAGCGAAAAAGCCTCCATCCATTTTCATGTTGATTCGCACATATTTTGCTGGAATGTTTTTCAACCCTTATTTCAAGGAGACGATTCATGCTGTTTCACTTGCCATTTTCCACGGGGATTTTTTATTTTTCCAGTACTGTCATAACGATACTTGCGTTTATTTATGCCGTCTTGCGCGCGATTAAACGGGGAGACTTTCATAAAGAGAAAACATGATGATGACCAATGGCGCTGATGAAAGGAAACCAAACAAAAGTATCGGTTTGAAGCGGGACATCATAGCTGAATGGAAGGGAGAAAGATGGAAGCGCATTTAATGACATGGTTGATTCTTGGCCTGTATATCCTCATCCTTTTGGGCATTGGCTGGTGGGGGTATTATAAAAGCAACTCGATTGAAGAATACTATGTTGGCGGCCGTTCGCTGGGTCTTTGGGTGATATCGTTTTCGTTCTTTGCCACTTATTTTAGTTCATCCGGCTTTGTTGGTGGAGGAGGATTCGGATTCCAGATGGGATTTGGATGGTCTTCCACAGACCCGTTTTTCTGCATTTTATTTTCGGTGATCGCATGGACGGCAATTGGTCCCAGGCTCCGACACTATACAAATAAACTCGGTTCCATTACCCTGCCGGACTTTTTTGGATTCAGGTATGACCATATGATGCCCAGGCTCGTGGCCGCCGTTATTATCTTGTTTGCCTATACGTTTTACATGGTCGCCATCTATAAGGCCGCCGGCGAAGCTTCAAATTTTTATTGGGTGTTCCCTATGTGGTCGGCATTTTGATCACCATCGTCCCGGTCATTATCTACACGGCGGTTGGCGGATTCCGCGCCGTGACGATGACCGATCTGCTCCAGGGAATTTTGATTCTCGCTGGCGGCCTGATGCTGTTTGCCCTGGTGATGGTGGAGGTTGGCGGTTGGAATTCCGGTATTGACCAGCTAAAGACAATCCAGTTGCTCGGCAGCATTCCGGGAGAAAAACTGCTGCACCTTGACGGGTTCGGGCCCCCGCCAATAATAAAGGCAGGGCGGATGGCCCATTTTCTGATTACCCTTAGTCTTGCTATTGGGATTGTCTTTTTATCCGCGCCTCATCTTGTTGTCCGTTTTTACGCCGCCAAGGATCAGCGGATCATCAGCCGAGGGATGATTCTATGCCCTATCCTGGTTGCCGTTTTTACCATGTGTGTCTATTCCATCGGCCCCTTTGCCTGGCTGATTATTCCCAAGATTGTTCCGTCCACTGAAATCGTCAACTACTTTAAAAACCCAGACCAAGTTATCCCGTTGTTAACATCGGTATTGTTTCATCCGATTATCGGCACCATTGTCCTCATTGCCGCCATTTCTGCGGGGATGTCCACAATCAATTCCCTGCTGCTGACCCTGGCCACCTCCTTTGGCAGGGACGTGATCTATGTCATAAACCCAAAACTGCCCGAGAAAACCATTCTGTTGGCAACCCGCTACTCATCAATCGCCCTGGCTATCGTGCCATTTGTCATTGCCATTAATCCGCCGGAGGTGGTCGTCGTGCTTGTGGGGTTGTCGTTCTCCATCATTGGTTCGGCATTTCTTTCACCCCTGGTGGGCGGACTGTATTGGAAAGGGGGGACCGCAGCTGGTGCTGCCTGGTCCATGGTTCTGTCAACGGTTTCCTGTATCCTATGGTATATTTATCTATATAAGAAACTCTGGATCTATCCAATACTACCCGGACTGGTCGTCGGGTTCTTGTCATTTCTGGCTATCAGCGCGGTCACCAAGAAACCCAACGCTGAAGAGGTCTGTGTTGGATTGCGTTACTAATACTACGATAAGGAGAGAAAGAATGCGAGTATTACTTATCGGTGGTGTCGGCAATATGGGGCAGGGCGTTGCAAGAGATCTGGTCAAACAGGAACAGGTCACTCACATCGTCTTGACGAGCTTGCATCCGGATCCTGCACGGCTTTCAGCCAAGTTAAGAGAAAATGAGAAAACATCGATGATCAAGATGGATGTCAATGATCACGAAGGCATGGTTAAGGCGCTTACCGACATCGATGTGGTCATCAATGCGGCCGGGCCCTTTTATAAAACGGCAGTTCCGGTGGCCAAGGCCGCTGTAGCGGCACACGTCAATTACATCGATATCTGTGATGATTATGAAGGCACACAGATCCTGTTCGACTCAGAAATCGATCAAATGGCGAAAGAAGCCGGTATTACCGTACTGACGGGAATGGGAAGCGATCCGGGAACCAACAATGTACTTGTGAAATGGTATGCGGACAGGCTCGACACGGTAGAAGAGATTTACCTTTACTGGGTGGTCAGCGTAGCGGAGCTCCAGGGCGCGGCCTGGGATCATAGCCTGCATATGACGCTCGGTAAAATTCCGCAGTATATCGATGGAAAGCTCGTGCACGTCGAAGGTGGAACCGGTGTGGTCGCGGAGCAGTTTCTGGATCCTCTCGGTGTATGCCAGCTTCGTTATGTGGGGCACCCCCAGCCCTTGACCCTTCCCAAATATATCAAGGGCGTTAAGAACGTCATTATCAAAGGTGCGTTGATTCCTCTCTGGGTGGATGAGTTGATAAAGGAGCAAAAGGCAACCGGTTTCTTGGGGACCGAGCCGATTGATGTGAAAGGCGCCCAAATCACACCCTACGACCTTGCGCTGAAGCTCTGGGAAACAATTCCTGAAGGAAGAGACAACGGCCCCCAGTCCTCGGGGCTGAAAGTCATCGTTAAAGGCGAGCGGGAAGGGAAAAAAGTCACCTATACAGCCGATATGGTTGGCAGGATGGCGCCGGGCACCGGCATTCCGGCTTCCATTGCCGCGTTGATGATGGCTGCCGGCGATGTGACGGTAAAAGGTGTGGTGGCGCCGGAAGGCTGTATTGATCCCGACATATTTTTGAGTGCTTTTTTAAGCAGGGGGGCCCGTATTCATCAGACGGAGCACATTGCATCCATGTTTGAAATTAATAATTAATGGAGAACCCTTTTATGAAATCGGCCGAAAAATTAAATATCAGTAAAAGCCAGGCCTTGTTTGAAGAAGCCATCACGCTTATTCCGGGCGGTGTTCTCGGTGCCAGAAAACCATCCGACTTTATTGACGGCGAATATCCGATTTTTTTGGAAAGCGGAAAAGGTTGCCGGCTGATCGATGTGGACGGCAATGAATACATCGATTTTTTATGCGGGTACGGCCCGATTATTTTGGGATACCGTGAACCGGAAATCGACGATGCCGTCTATGCACAAATCCGGGACAAAGGCTTTTGTTTTACACTCACCCAAAAATATCAGAACCTTCTTGCCAAGAAACTCAAGGAACTCGTGCCGTCTTCCGAAATGAGCATTTTTCTAAAGACCGGATCGGACGCCACGACCGCCGCGATTCGTATTGCCCGGGCGCATACCAACAAGATCAAGGTCATGCGTTGCGGATATCATGGCTGGCATGACTGGTGTGTAGAAATGAAAGGAGGAATCCCCGCTAAATTCTATGAAGATGTATTTGAGTTCCAATACAATCGATTGGACCAACTCGAAGAATTAATGGCCGTTCATGGCGCGAATACAGCCGCCATCATCATGACCCCCTTTGGCCATCCCAATCATCAGAAAATGCAAACGCCCGCCCCCGGATTCCTGGAAGGTGTTCGCGAATTGGCGAATCGATACGGTGCGGTATTGGTTTATGATGAAATTCGCACGGGGTTTAGGGTGTCCATGGGAGGGGCGCAAGAGCGCTATGGGGTGACACCGGATTTAAGTGTCTTGGGCAAGGCGATCGCCAACGGATACCCCATCTCGGTGGTGACTGGGAAGAGAGAAGTCATGATGGCGGCAGCGGATAAACTCTTCATTTCCTCAACCTTTTTCCCGAACAGCGAAGCATTTATCGCCGCACTCAAGACCATTGAAATTATAGAACGCGACCATGTGCTGGAAGATATATGGGAGAAGGGCGAGAAATTTATGGGGGGCATTCAGACCCTGATTGATAAGCACCAAGTCGGTGCCGAATTAACGGGAATCGCCCCCATGTTTTACATTACCTTTGAACCGGATGAAACCGGAACGTACAAAGGAAAGCGAAAAGATTTTTACACCCAATTAATCCGCAAAGGCTTCTTCTTCACACCATTTCATCATGCCTATATTTCATATCGCCACTCGCAGGCGGATCTTGATTTGGCTTTGACCGCCATCGATGAGTCGTTGGCATTTATCAAGAGCAAATATAGCTAATGCCGTAAAAAAATTGCCAAGGATCTGAAAAATGAAAATCTGGAGCCAGTTGCCCATATCTATGCCCAGGGAAGTTTATGGAAAGTATTACGACCTTCTGAACCGGGCATATGAAATGTTCAAGGATGAAGAAACGGAAATAACCATCAAGGATGTTCCTAAAGGGGTGGTTGATCCGGGATTGCTGTCCTGCCCGGGGTTTAGGCAAATCAACGAAGCTGAGAATATTAAAAGCATCTTGCAGGCGGAGACGGAAGGCTATGATGCGGTTGCCGGCGCTTGCTATTTTGATTCCGGCATACGGGCGGCATCCACGCTGCTGTCGATCCCGGTGGTTGGGCCGGCCGAGGCGTCAATGCACTTGGCTGCAATGATGGGTAACAAATTTGCCGTTATCACGTCAGAAGCGTCCTGGACCCATGAAATGACGCATCATCTGACCGGCTCCGGATTTTCAGGCGCCGCCATTTCAAAACAGCCGGTCAGGTCCCTGACCCTGCCGATGGATGAATTGTTCCATTGTCTCATGACCGGCGATTACAATCCGGTCAAAGCGGATTTCTTCAAAGTTGCGGAGGGCTGCCTTGACGATGATGCAGATGTCATCATCGTTGGATGCGGCCTTGTTTCCCCCATCCTCACCATAAGCGATCTCAGAGAAATTGACGGTGCTCCAATTATAGATCCAATGATTGCATCCCTTAAGTTCGCGGAGTTCTTCGGACGTCTTTTCAAATCCGGATTACCGATCAAAACCCGAATAGGTCTGTATCAAACATTGCCGGATGAAATGAAGTCAAAAGGACTTAACCAATTGAGCCTGTATGCGGTTTGAAACCGACGAATGGGGAGCAAGAATGCCTCTGGGCTTTTGAATTAACACATCATGGCGTTGTGCCCTTTTTTAGTATCGAAACGGACCTGTTGATCCTAAATCGTTGCTTTTTGTTTCGCCGAGGATTTTCGCAAACAAACGTTAATTACTATGGAGTAAAAAATGAAAAAGTCTTTTTTTATTGCTGTAGCGGTATCCTTGATGTTGATCTGTGCTCCTGTGGTTCAGGCTGGTTGTCATTATGTAAACGGCGTGGAAGGGATAAAAGCGGCAACCATTCCGCCACCGGGTTTTTACTATCGCATGTACAATGTTTACTTGGCCAACGATGAATACAAGGATGATCATGGCAATGAGTCCGGCGATTTCGATCTTGATGTTTTCTGCCAGGCCCACAGATTCATCTGGGTGGCCGATTATCAGTTGCTGGGCGCTGATTTTTTTGCGGACATCGGCATCCCGCTTGTCTATACGAACATTCGCATGGGCGCTGGTGACGTTACCTGGGTTGACGAGAATCAATTCGGCATGGGTGATATTTTGCTCGAACCCTTTGCCTTGGCATGGCATGGCCCGCGCTATGATGCCGCCGTTGCGCTTGGTGTTTACCTGCCGGTTGGCAGGTACAACGTCAATAAGCCGAATGCTTCTCCGGGAAAAAATTACTGGACGGGTATAACCCAGTTCGGAGGAACGCTGTATCTCGACAAGGAAAAGAAATGGTCCGTTTCTCTTCTCGCCCGCTATGAAATCAACAGCGAAAATAGCGAGACCGAGTTGACCAGGGGGGATTTTTTTAGTTTGGAATGGGGGCTCGGGAGCAAGCTCGGCCAAGGTTGGGAAATTGGCGTGGCCGGTTACTCCGAGTGGCAGGTAACCGATGATTCCGGAAATGGCGCTACGGAAAATCGTACCCAACTCTCCGCGGTGGGACCTGAAATCAACTATTTTCTGGTGCCTTTGAAAACGAATATGACGCTTAGGTATTTAAAACAATTTGGTGCCAAGAACACTTCAGAAGGATCAATGGCAATACTAACGTTAACTTATGTATTTTAACCCTTTTTGAACGCATGCGGTGGCGTTCAAGCCCAAAAAGCGCTGGGCTGGTGCTGCCATTGCGGATGAGCCCAGCGCTTCTTTTTTTGCACGCCTTCCGTCCAACGATTCTCCACCACCCCGTGCGATAGTGACCGCGTTTTTTTATAACTATAATTTTACATTTTTGTATCGTGCTTTAGTGATTTGAGATTTTGGAAAAGGGATGGATGTGACTCGGCAGAATTCAATAGGAGGAGAAGATGCTATACCGAAAACTTTATTCATTTGACTATGAGGAAGCAAGGGATGTTCCGGAAGCGATTTCTCTGTTACAGACGCATGGCACGGAAGCGGCTGTCATGGCTGGGGGGATCGGTCTGATCGAGGAGATGAAACGAAGGGCCGTAACACCGAAGGTCGTTGTGTCCCTGCAACCGATAGACCAGCTGAAGTTTTTGGACGTATCCGACGGAAATCTTCGCATCGGTGCCCTATCAAAACTATCCCATGGTGAGCAATCCAATGTTGTCAAAGAGGGCTTCCCCGCCTTGTGGGAAGCTATCGCCCAGATTTCTTCGGCCCAGGTCCGGAACATGGGTACCATCGTTGGCAACATCACTGCGTGCAATCCGGGTTCAGATGTGGCAACGGCCCTGGTGGCGCTTGACGCATCGGTCAAGATCGCTGATGGCAACGGTGGAAAATGTATTCCCATCAAATCATTTGGTGTTCACTCACGCAAAAACATCCTAAAACCTGGCGAAATCGTAACCGAGATCATTGTTCCGTGTTTGGCGCCGGGGGCCCAGACAGCATTCTTGAATCTCGCCCGGACGAAGGAGGATTGCGCGAAAGTCGTGGTTGCCGTCAATGCGCGGGTAACCGAAGGTGTAATCGAAGATATAAAAATTGCCCTGGGTGCGGTGGCACCAACGATTGTAAGGGCGACGACGGTTGAAACGATGTTGTTAGGTGAGAAGCCGAGCGAAGGGTTGATTCAGGCAGCATCGGAGCGGGCATCCCAGGAAAATATGGTTACCCCGATCAGTGATATTCGATCAACGTCACAATACAGAAGTCAAATGGTATCCGTTCTGACACGGCGTGCGCTGACTCGGGTGTTTCAAAACCATATGAATTAAATCAGAAGGAGCGTCTACTCATGAAAAAGATTGAAGCGACCTTTATCGTTAACGGAAATCCTTATGAAATCTATGTTGATTCCCATGCGCTGCTCATAGAAGTGCTGCGTGATGAATTGGGGTGTAAATTGAATGGGGTTCATGAAAGTTGCGGTTCCGGGGATTGCGGCGCATGTACTGTTCTTGTTGATGGGGAACCGATTCTCTCATGCATGACACTTGCGGTATCCGTCCGCGGGAAAGCAATTACAACCATTGAAGGGCTCGCCAAAGGAACCGAACTGCATCCGCTTCAAGAGGCGTTTGTATCGAATGGCGCGATTCAATGTGGCTACTGTACGCCGGGCATGATTCTTTCGGCCAAGGGACTATTGGATCAGAATCCGAACCCAAGTGAGTTAGAGGTTAAAAAAGCCCTTGCCGGTAATCTGTGTCGGTGTACCGGTTACAAGAAAATCATCGATGCGGTACTGCGTGTTTCAAAAGGAGGGAATTGAAATGGCAGAAGATTTAAACGTCGTGGGGCAGCGCTTGATACCGAAGGAGAACCTGGATAAGGCGACCGGACGGGCAGAGTACTGTACTACCGTATCACTTCCCGGTATGCTGGTGGGAAAAATATTGCGAAGCCCCCACGCCCATGCCAAAGTGCTCTCGGTAAACACCTCCGAAGCAAAAAAAATCCCCGGCGTAAAGGCCGTTGTGACCGGAACGGATTTCCCGCGTGTGTTCTATTCCAACAATGTCATGACCTATCAATGCGCCGAAGGAGAGCCCCAGGACATGATTTTGTTCGGCGATGTGGTTCGCTATGTCGGTGAGCCGGTAGCTGCCGTGGCCGCTGTAAACGAAGAAGTCGCCCGGATGGCGTTGGCCGCCATCGATGTCTCGTATGACGTGCTTCCGGCTGTGTTTACCATCGATGAGACCCTGAAAGACGGGGCGCCCCAAATTCATGAAGGCGTACCCAACAACACGCCCGTGCCTCCGACACCTTATTTTTTGTTATGGCGACATCGATCAAAGTATCGCCGAATCCGATGTGATCGTTTCGGGGGTGTTCCAACTTAGTAAGCAGGTCCAGGCCGGGCTGGAAAACGCCTGTGCCGTTGCTGATTACAACGGGGGTCGATTGACCGTTTGGAGCCAGATCCAATTGCCCCATATGGCAAAACGAATGCTCGCCCAAATTTTTGAATTGTCCGAATCTGAAGTCAGGATTATCCAGCCCTATGCAGGATGCGGATTCGGGGCTGGCACGGATTTGTGCACGGAGCATTTGGCGGCAGCTCTGGCAATAAAGGCCGGTTTGCCGGTTAAGCTGAAATTCTATCGTAACGAGGATTTTTCCAATCGCTTTACGCGGGAACACGTTCAACGCGTCGACATGAAATTGGGATTTTTAAAAGACGGTACCCCCAAAGCCTGCCAAGCCAGGTATACAGGCAATGCCGGCGGGTATATGGCCAAAGCCGCGTCCGGATGTGCGGTGGCCTTGGCCTCCAATCTCACCCCGTATGCGTTTGAAAGCATGTACCAAGAGATCGAAGCCCGATACACGAATTTGTTGCCCGGCGGGGCGATGCGTGGATTCGGTGGTATTCAATCGAGCTTTGCCCGTGAAATCCTATTGGATGAAGCCTGCGAAATAATCGGCATGGACCCCATCGAATTCCGCAAAAAGTTTCATCGTCAAGTTGGCGATGCGGCGTGGTTCCCAGGATCACATATCTCAAGCTGTGGGTTGGATGAGTGCTTAGATATCGGGGCAGAGAAAATTGGATGGAAGGATAAGTGGCGCAAAATGCCAGCCGAGGGATCTATTCGAAGGGGGGTGGGGGTGGCCTCGATGGCATGGTTGAGCGGGGCCCAGCCCATGCTTCTTGAGCATACCAACGCCACGCTAAAATTCAATGCTGACGGTGGGTGTTCGCTAATCGTTTGCTTGGGAAATATCGGCCAGGGCGTGGGGACTGCCCTGACCCAGATCGCCGCCGAAATATTAGGCCTTGGTTTTGATGATATTCATTTGGTTTGTCAGGATACGGATGTTACCGGATTTGACATCGGCACCCACGCCTCCAGGGGATGCTACTGTATCGGCCAGGCGGTCCAGAAGGCCTCGTTAAAAGCGAAACATCTTATTTTTGAACGAGCGGCAAAAAAGCTCGGTGTTGCGGTGGCGTCATTGGAAATGAAGGATAAACGCATTTTCGTGAAGACCGACCCGGAAAAAGGAATTGCTTATCGTAAGTTGGCTGAGGATTTGATTTATAATTTTGAAGGCGACTGCCAACAACTCGTCGTTCATGCCACCGCTGAACCCAGTGACTTTGCTCCCCCATGGCAGGCCGGTTTTGCAGAAGTTGCCGTCGATATCGAAACCGGGGAAGTCGAGATTGCTAAATGGCTGACGGTCCATGATGTGGGTAAGGCAATCAACCCCACGATCGTGGAAGGCCAACTAGAGGGAGGGACGATGCAAGGCATTGGCTTTTCCCTTTATGAAGATCCCGTCTACAACGAACAAACCGGTGTATGCATGACGGACGGCTTTGATAAGTATAAAATCCCAACAACACTCGATATGCCCGATCATGAAGCCATTCTTGTCGAATTGGGCGATCCCACCGGCCCATTTGGGGCGAAAAGCGCTGGTGAATCGGGTAATTTTCTCCAGGCACCCGCGATCGCCAATGCAATCTATGATGCGGTTGGGATAAGGCTTCGGGAAGTGCCCATGACACCAGAAAAAATATTGGCGGCCATTCAAGAAAAGAATAACCAATAAGCCAAATTGATTAAGATCCGAGTCATAGGACATCTTCTACACGAATGCCCATCTCAAGAATCGAACTCCGGTTAAAGATCAACACCGATATTGACCGGAAAGACTTTTTTGAGATGGGCACTGATTTGCAATTAATCATCTAAGGAACGTCTTATTATGTCATCAAGCAATGATTATGTCAGAATCGCGCGCTTTCTCTCGCAAGGTCGCTCAATGGTATGGATTCGGATTATCAATCGAAAAGGGTCGGCGCCACGCGATGTCGGAACGAACTGTTTATTGCTTGATGGCAATACATTGGTCGGCAGTATTGGCGGTGGCCAAATGGAATTTGAGGCGCTTAAAATGGCCAGAAGACTTTTCCTGAAAAAAAAGTCCCTACGTTATGCATTACAGCTTAACGGGAAAAGATGCCGATACATCCGGAATGATATGTGGGGGCAGTGTTGACATTTTAATGGAGCCACTTCATCATACCGATCGGGAAATTGTCTCATTTTTTGAAGCAGTAAAACAACACATCTTGAGCGGCATTCCCGGCACCTATGTGTCCCTTGTCAACACCAACGAGGACGATTTACCAGGAACGGGTGCACAGCTGTTTGTAGGCATTGATGGAAAGGCGTTTGGATCCTTATCGGGAGGAATGCCGTTACCCGACGAATTAGCACGTATCGATTCACCAAGCTGTTCCGTTGCCCCGAAACGCGACGGATCTTTTTCGTCGATCCGCTTGAGCGGAAACCGGCATTATTGATTTTCGGAGCCGGTCACATATCGACCTGCCTCGCACCCATGGCAAAAAAAATGGGGTTCCGCATCAGCATCATCGACGATCGGGCCGAATACGCCAATAGGGATCGCTTCCCCGATGCTGATGAGATTCATGTCATGCCGTTCGAACTTTCAGTGAGGCGTGTTCAGACGGCCTATAACACACATGTTGCGGTCGTGACCAGAGGCCACATCCACGATAGGATTGTTCTGGAAGCGATGCTGCATCGGCCGCATGCGTATTTGGGCATGATCGGAAGCGTTAACAAACGTGATATGATCTATAAACGTTGTTGGAAAGGGGGTTTTCGCAAGAAATGTTGTCTGGTGTTCATGCTCCCATTGGGCTGGATATCGGTGCTGAGACGCCAGAAGAGATTGCCGTAAGTATTATTGCTGAGATCATTCATTTCAGGGCTGAAAAAAGAAAGTTTTGGAAGTCGGCACACGCAAGAAACGCCAATGTTGCATAAGATGCTGGAACATTAGAAGCCTCCTACGATTGAAAGAATATTACATTTAAGATTGAAGTATACTTTCAATTCATCGCGTTGCATACCTACCGACCATACTAAATTACTTCTTTATTTCCTTGATGTTAATATAAAAAAAGCTCCTGGTATATCTTTTGCGAAGGTTGTCGTCCAAAGCCTACGATTTCTGAGAAAATTACCGTTCTTGGTTATAAAAAATACCGTGATGGAGGACATTCAATGATTATCGGTGATGCCTTAAACAGGTGTGTAAACAACTATCCGGATAAACTTGCATTTAAAGACGAATACGGAAAATTTTTTTCTGAAGGAATCTCTTTTTCCTACCGTGAATTGAACCAGACGGTTAATTGTCTGGCCAACAATCTGTTGTCGCTCGGGTTACAAAAGGGAGACCGGGTCGCCGTGCAAACCGGTACTGGCACGGGCGCTTTCATTTCACTGCTGGCACTTTTAAAAGCCGGACTGGCAACGGCTCCCATCGATCGAACCTTTATGCAGGATGAAATCATTTATCAGATCGGAGACAGCGGGGCCAAAGCGTTTATTGTCGATACCGATATTTACAGTGAAAAAATCGCGCCTGTCAGACAAGAGCTTCCATCTGTTAAACATTTTATCGGAATTGGCGAACCGGATGTGTGCAAGCATCATTTTCAGACACTCATGGAAAAAGGTTCTTCCAGAGAACCGGATGTCCGGGTGGAAGAAAGCGATATCGCCACACTGATTTATACCAGTGGCACGACCGGTCGCCCAAAAGGGGTTCCGCTAACCCATAAGAACTGGATGACCAGCGTTTTCATATGGACCAGTGAGCTGTCAATACACCCCTATACCCGCTGGGCCTTGTTAATGCCCCTGCACACCTCAGGCGGAACGGGGTTGAGCCTTGTATCGGCCTGCCGGGGGTGTTCCCTTACGGTAGCCAATCCGGATCCTGAAAAAATTCTGCATATTATCGAAAATGACCGCATCACTTTTACTCAGTTCAGCCCAACGTTGCTGGCCATGATATTGCAGCATCCCAATGTGGACACAACCGATTTTTCGCACATTGAGGGATGGTTTACATCCGCCGCGCCCATATCGGCGGAATTGCTGTCCAGGGGCGCAAAGTACCTTGGGAGCAATTTTACACAACTCTATGGAACCAGTGAGACCGCTCTGCTAGGAACGGTCATGCGCCCCCAGGAAGTCTCTCTTGAAGGCGTCGGATCCGAGCGGCTGACGTCCATTGGTCGAGCCTGTCTCGGTTACGAAGCCAAAGTCGTGGATAACGATGGCAATGCAGTGGGGCCTGGCGGCATCGGCGAGATCGCCATTCGAGGAGATGCGGTCGTCAAAGGATACTGGAATCGACCGGAACAAGACGATTTCAAAGACGGGTGGTGGCATTCCGGCGACGTTGTGAGAATTGATCAGGATGGATTCTACTATGTTGTTGACCGGAAGAAAGACATGATTCTTTCCGGCGGCAACAATGTTTATCCGCGTGAGGTGGAAGATGTAATCTCAAGGCATCCGGCGGTGAACATGGTAGCGGTCATCGGGGTGCCTTCTGAAAAATGGGGGGAAGAAGTCAAGGCGGTGATTGTGCCCAAGAACGGTGCCGATGTCACCGAAACCGAAATCATTGAATTTTGCCGTGAACACATGGCATCGTATAAAAAACCAAAAAGTGTTGATTTTATATCCTTTTCTGAGATGCCAACATCAGGCGGCAGCTACAAAATCCTCAAACGGGTTTTAAAAGAAAGATATTGATCATCAAAACAAGATAAGGAGAAATGGCGTGGATTTTGATCTTACCAAAGAGCAGAAATACATACAGAAAGCGGCGCGAGAGTTTGCCGTCGGTGAATTTACTGATGTAGCGCTCGATCTCGATATAAATGGGACCTTTCCTGCCGACATCGTAAAAAAAGCGAAAGCACTGGATCTGATCGGCCTTTTCATCCCGGAAGAATACGGAGGGCCGGGACTGGGCTTCCTTGAACAGACGCTGGTTTTGGAGGAATTCTGGAAAGTGGACCCGGGCATCGGCCAGCAGCTGAGTTCTCTCACTTTTGGTGCTGAAGAATTCCTGCTTTACGGGACAGAGGAGCAAAAGAAAAAATGGCTGGCGCCGCTCTTTAAAGGCGATGCCATCATGGGCTTTGCCATTACCGAACCGGATGCGGGCAGCGATACGGCCTCGGCGTCCACCACTGCAGTGTTGGATGGCGATGAATGGGTCATTAACGGAAGCAAGATCATGATCGGCAACGGAACTGTCGGCACCTTTTTGCTGGTGTTTTGCCTGACCGATCCAGAGGTGACGTCCAAGACCGGCCGGCACAGCATTATTATCGTAGAGACAGACCGGGAGGGATACAAGGCCGAAGCGATGCACGGCAAGATGGGCCTTCGCTGTTCGGACACGGCCGCCATTTATTTCAACAATGTGCGGGTCCCGGCCGATAACCTGGTCGGTGAGCGGGGCAACGGATTTATCCAGCTGATGAATTTTTTTGATCGCTCCCGGGCCTATGTTTCCGGCCATGGATTGGGTCTTTCCCAGGGCGCCTGGATATGGCCATCAAACATGCCAAGGGGCGCCATCAGTTCGGCAAACCCCTTGCGGCTCTGCAGTCGACCCAGTTTAAAATTGCGGAGATGGCGGCCAAGATCGAAGTCGCCCGCAACACGGTCTACAAGGCGGCTTGGCTGATTGACCAGGGCAAGGCCAACCCCACGCTGACGGCTATGGCAAAGCTGGTCGCCTGCCATACGGCTGTTGAAGTGGTAGACGAGTCCTTTCAAATTCACGGCGGGTATGCCTATTTTAACGATTATCCCATCGAAAGATTTTACAGGGCCGCCAAGGTGCTGGAGCTTTATGAGGGCGCCAAGGAAGTGGAAAAGATTGTTATCGCCCGGGAAATTCTGGGAAAATATTAGATGCGGGATGGCTCTCCTGAGCGGGCATCTTCTACAAGGCCCATCCGCCCAATCCAGGTACGCCATATCAACCTAATTGACTGATCACATTTATCTGGCGGTTAAAAACCTCGATCAAGCGAAAAAAGTCTATGAAGAGACCCTCGGGCTTGAACCGGCGCATAAGTATGTTGCCGGAAAGCGAAAAGATCGGGGTTTTAACCGAAATACTGGATGGAACATATGCCTATGAAAAAGATCGGGATTTAGGCGATTGGCGGAAAAGAAATGCTTTGATATAATCGTTTCTAACGTTACTTACAAAAACGAAAAATTTGTACAAACATATTTGTAATCTTAATTTCTTTTAAGCATTTTTTTTGACAGCTAATTTAAGAATATCCCATAATATTAATCGCCTTCTCTTGGTTGTTTTTTTTGGCATCTACATTGCTTCTATGTTTATTATTCTCTATAAATTTATTACAACTTATTTGTAAGAGGGTCCAACACAACGGCAATGTGCATGAAAACGGCTACCCATGTCAATAACGGTTCAGATGTCTGTTTGAAAGGCTTTTTGCATCGTCTAGAATCGAACCGGGATGTTCTTATTTCACGGTTTTCAGAAGAAAATGGTAAATTGCCGGATGCTATCAAAATTATTGAAAAATACATTGCCGCTTTTGAACGGATTGTCAGAACAGGGTTAACGTCTCAAAAATCGGATCCGTTCATCAAGATGCTTATGGCGTTGATCAATCAAAACCGGCTTGATTTGACTCGAACGGGGCGGCTGGTTTCAAGCCTCAGAAACATGATGCTTGAATTTCTGGATCCAAACCTGCCAAATGAAAAGCAGGTTCTCCAAAAGCTGAACCATTACCTGGATGATGTTCTTGAAGAAATTACAATCACGTTTGACCAAATTGTCAAGAAACAGGCCCTGCAGATTGAGACCATGCAAAAAGATAGGTTTTATTTTAAGACTTCGAAACAAAAAAGAGGATGGCTTGATTTTGCAGGCATTCGTATGTGCATGACAGACTTCTCCGGCAATTGGTTGAATCTCTGGATTTCAATGGTCCTTTTTGCCGGTGAAGATACAGCCCGAAGAGTCTTTTTTGAAGCCGGTATTGCAGAATTATTTTCAAAAACCTGTCTGGAAAACGGCATTTTAGAAAGCAGTGAGAGGGGCTTTATCGAGGCTATTGATGCCTATTCAGAAGCAGGGTTTGGAGATTTTTATATTAGAGAGTTAATATTTGAAAATGGATTTGCCAGAATAACATGCCCGGATACATTTGAGGCGTGGACTTTTGCAAAAACAAGTAAAACAAATAAAACAAATGAATACCCATTTTGCTATCATTCTTTAGGCGTTATTTTGTCCTTCATGAGAACGCTTACAGGCCGGTTGGATTTGGTTGCAGAAGAGGTGAAGTGCATTGCGAAAGGTGATTCTGAATGTGAGTTTATTATTGGCACTAAAAATGAGTTAAAAAAAAGGAATATTCCCTTAACCGTATGGGGACAAACACTGAAGGAGAAGGCAAAATTTCTTGAAAACATGCTAAATGAAAAGGAAATCGCAGAGAAAGCACTACTTAATAAATACGATGAACTTACCGTTGTAAACAAAATTGGGCGAGATATCAGCCAGTCACTGAATATTGATACCATTCTTAATCGTTCGGTTATGAACCTTTCCAGAATTGTGGGAAACAAGGATATATGCATTTATCTTATTGATAGGAAAAATAACGAATTGGTTTTGAAGGCTCAAAAAGGGTTTTCAAAAGATTTTTTCAAAAATCTTTTTCGGTTGAAAATAGGGGAAGGGATATCTGGAAATACGGCTCATAAAATGGTTCCCGTTGAATGGAACGACCAAACCAATCTCCCTATAAAGATTAATTATGATGTAAAGAATGAAAAAATAAAATCTATTTTATCTGTCCCATTAAAAACAAAAAATAAAATCATCGGGGTGCTGAACATTGCCGCTAAATTTCAACATTGTTATACGGCGGATGAAATTAATTTGATATCTTTAATCGGAAGCCAGATCAGCGTGGCTATCGAAAATGCATACTTATTGGAAGAAATAAGAGATTCGGAAAAAAAATATAGAACTCTGGTAGAAAATATTAACGATGGCTATTTTCTCTGCCAGGACGATCATGTACTCTATGCAAACAGTGCTTTTTTATACATGCATGGGTATTCTAAATCAGAAGTTCTTGGAAAGGATTTCAGAAAATTTTTGCCCAAAGAAAACGTGGCACAAGTGGAAAAGATATTGTCCGGCACCTGGGGTAAAGAAATACCTGAGCATATTGAATTTCAGCGAAAACATAAAAACAATGAAAATCTTCCGACTGAACTGAAAATCAACCTAATTAAATTTAATGGCAAACCTGCCTTAATATGTATACTGAGGGATATCAGCAAACGCAAAGAAATGGAAAAAAAAAGTTATCGAACACCAAAGATTGTCTTCAATAGGACAATTGACCGCTGATATAGCACATGAAATACGGAATCCCTTATCCTCGATTAAAACCAATATTCAAGTCCTGTCAAACCAACTTCACTTACAAGGGTTCAATAAAAGGCGAATGGAAATTGCTGTTGAGGAAATCTTGAGATTAGATAGAATCCTTCAGGATGTCCTGAACTTCTCGGTTCCTGTTAAAATGGAAACATCCCTGGACCATCTGCATGACGTGATCGACAAATGCGTCGGACTCATAAATGAAAAAATAAGGCGATCGAAAATCAATGTAATTCAGAAATTATCAAAGGATATCCCTAAGATACAAATGAATACCGGGATGTTTCAGCAGGTTATCCTTAATCTATTTCTCAACTCGATCGATGCCATGCCCCAGGGTGGGCAAATTATCATAACCACCCGGCGAATGGAGATTGAAGATTGCAAGATGATCCTTTTGGAAATCATGGACTCGGGGTGCGGCATCCAATCCGAGAATTTAAACAGGGTTTTTGACCCTTTTTTCAGTACCAAAACACAGGGTGCAGGGTTAGGTCTTTCAAATGTAAAAAAAATTATTGATGCCCACCATGGAAGTATTGAAATAGAAAACCGGGCTAACCAAGGAACCCGTATTATCATCAAACTTCCGGAGAACAAAAATGCTAAAAGTCCTAATTGTTGACGATGAAGCATATATCCGCGAAACACTAGAAATGATTTTGATTGAAAAGGAATATGATGTCATCACGGCGAAGGATGGCAAGTCGGGAATTGAAACCTTTCAGAATGAAAAGCCAGACATTGTTATTCTTGACATTCGCCTGCCAGATATAAATGGGCTTGATGTACTGAAGCAGATGAAAAAGCTGAACCGTAACATCAATGTTATCATGATTACCGCCTATCATGATATGGAAACAACGATTCAAGCCATGAGATATCAAGCTCAGGAATACATCCATAAACCCATAGACGCCAATGAGTTGGATTTTGCAGTTGACAAGGTTGCTGAAAATGTCAGGGCTTGCAAATCTTCCAAGTCAATTATCAGCCCCAGGACAGCAAGCTACACGCGTGATAAAATTGTTGGTAAAAGCAATGCAATCAAGGAAATTTTTAAAAAGATCGGTTTGGTTTCCGAAAATAAGGCAACCGTTCTCATACAGGGGGAAAGCGGTACCGGCAAAGAACTGATCGCAAAGGCCATTCATTACCACAGTGTGTATCATTCAGAACCTTTTGTCCCCATAAACTGTTCCGCCCTTGTTGAATTGCTGATCGAAAGTGAATTGTTCGGCCATGAAAAGGGGGCTTTTACAGGAGCCATAAACAGGAAGATTGGCAAGATTGAACAGGCTGGAAGCGGCACCATTCTGTTGGATGAAATTGGGGAAATTTCCCCTGCGATCCAGGTAAAGCTCTTACGGTTTCTTCAGGAAAGGGAATTCGAGAGAGTCGGCGGAGCTGAGCGCATTGCCTCTAATGTGAGGGTTATTTCAGCTACAAACAGGGACTTATCAAAACTGGTGGAAGAAAATCGTTTTAGGAAAGATCTCTATTATCGACTCAAAGTTGTAGAGATCAATGTTCCTCCGCTTAGGGATAGAAAAGAAGATATTCCCCTGTTGGTCGAACATTTGATTTGCAAAATTAACGCAGAATACCATAAAAACGTAACCCGGATTTCCCAAAAAGCCATGGAGCAATCTTTAACTACAATTGGCCTGGGAATATCAGGGAATTGGAGAATATGTTGACCCGGGCCGTTGTCCATTCCACGGGAACGGTGCTGCAACCCGATTCTTTTCCTGATCTTTTTTATCCGCAAGGTGAAACTGAAGACCGTGAAAAAATTATGACGCTGATGCAATTGGAGAAAGAACATGTTATAAAAGCATTGCAACAGACAAATTGGAATAGGGGCATCACTTGCGATCTCCTTGGAATTTCACGGCCAACATTGAGAGAGAAAATTAAAAAATATAAACTCAATCAATAATGGGCTATCAATGAATCCGAGTCTTTCCGAATTTCTGAAATTTACCTCTGTTATCGATGGCCACCACCCCCATGTCAGCGCCTTTGCGCACCAACATGCAGACGGGGTTACCTCTGTCAGGGAACAGGCTGTGCGCCTTTTCTACGCCGTGCGCGATGGCATCCGGTATGATCCTTATAGCATTGACCTGACCCCCGCGGGCATGCGGGCCAGCCACACCCTGGCCGCCGGACGCGCATGGTGCGTGCCCAAGGCCATTCTCCTTGCCGCTTGTTGCCGGGTGATGAAAATTCCGGCGAAACTAGGGTTCGCTGATGTCGTAAACCACCTTGCCACCGAACGACTGAAGAAGATGATGAATACGAACGTTTTTTCTGGCACGGTTATACGACCATCAAGATCGACGGAAAGTGGGTCAAAGCCACACCGGCCTTTAATGTTGAGCTATGTGAGCGTTTTCAACTCAACACGCTTGAATTTGATGGGGACAGCGACGCCCTTTTCCAGCCTTTCGATCTTTTAGGTAATGCCCACATGGAGTATATCCGCTATCGGGGAGAGTTTGCCGATGCTCCCATTGATTGCATCAAAAGTACTTTTCAGAAGCACTATTCGCCGATGAACGAGCTGAAGACCAGCGATTTTGATCGGGATGCTGAATTAGAGAACCCGCTTCCGTCCCAAGCCTAAGGGATCGCGCAAAAACCGTGAAGGATCAATGATTGGATATAGAAGGGAAAGACATGAACTACCGATTCCATCACATTCATCTCTTATGCAGTGACCTTGAAAAGACCATTGACTTCTTCACTGGCATCCTGGGCGCGACGCTTTTGGCACGCAAGAAATTCGGTGCCGCCGATGGTGCCGCCCTGGACCTGAACGGCAGTGCGGTGCTCCTGCGCGTGGCCGCGGAAAACGAAGCCGTCAACACGCCCGCCGAGGGTCCGGCCTACGGATACCACCACCTGGCCCTTTCGGTGGACGACACCGATGCCGCCTACCAGCGTTTGGGCGAGCAGGGCGTCGACCTGATCGCCCCGCCCCGCAATACGCCCGACGGCCTGCGCGTGGCTTTTTTCAAGGGGCCGGACAAGATCGTCTTCGAGCTGGTTCAAACGCTTTGATGCGATATTGTCTGAACGGTCAAGACCTGCTGCATTCAGCCAGGGTGTCTTCCAAGGCATTTAAAAAAATATCGGCTTCCTCGGCGGTCAGGCAAAGCGGGGGGCGCAGCTTGAGGGTGTTGCCGTATTTGCCGGCAGCTCCTACCAAAACCCCCCGGTCCTTGAGGCCGTTGGTCACCGCGGTGGTCAACCCCGGATCCGGCCGCGCGGGATCGCCATTGGCACACAGATCGATGCCGATGAACAGCCCCGTGCCCCGGACATCTGCAAGGGTTGGGAAGGCCTTCCGTAAGGTTCTCAGTCCGTCTATAATCTGCTCGCCGATGACCAGCGCGTTGGCCATCAAACCTTCTTCGCGGATGATGTCCAGCACGGCTTGGCCGGCGGCGGCGGCAACCGGATTGCCACCAAAGGTGTTGAAATAGCCCACCTCTTCACAAAAACGGGCCACATGGGATGACCGGACGGCCACGCCGGCCATGGGAAAGCCGTTGCCCATGGGTTTGCCCATGGTCACCATGTCCGGCTCAACCCCGTGGCGCTGGAATCCCCACATGCACTCACCGGTGCGGCCGAAGCCCGGCTGGACCTCGTCGGCGATATAGAGGCCGCCGACTTGCCTGACCACCTGGACCGCGTCGGCCAGGAAACCGGCCGGCTCGCTGAACACCCCGTCACTGGAAAAAATCGAATCGCAGATCAGGGCTGCCGGTCCATGTCGGCGTTGGTTCAGCGTGGCGACGGCATCGGCCACGGCCGTGGCGAATCCCTCGGCCACCGCGTCGTTGAAATGGGCGCGGCTGGGCGGCGGCACGGCAACCACATGGTCGGGCAGGGCGCGCCGCTTCAGGCCGCCGGTGAGATGTCCGTCGTGGCCAGGGTGTTGCCATGGTAGGCGGTCTCGGTGACGATGAAACCGCTTTTGCCGGTGCATTGGGTCGCGATGCGCAGGGCCAGGTCATTGGCTTCGCTGCCGGTGCAGGCCAGCAGCAGGTTGTCCAGGTGGGCGGGCAGGGTGGCCTTCAAGGACTCGATATAGGTATCGAGAACCTGAATCAGGTAGCGGGTATGGATGTTCAACGTGGCGGCCTGGTCGCTGATGGCCTTTACCACGCGCGGGTGGCAATGGCCCACCGAGGGCACATTGTTGTAAAAGTCCAGGTACCGCGTGCCGTCCTTGGCAATCATCCAGGCGCCGCGCGCACGGACCATTTCAATGGGGGTGCGGTAAAACAGGACCGATGCCGTACCGAAATTTTGCAGCCGACGTTTCAGTAAAGTTTGGCCGGCAGGGGCCTTCTGGCTGACGTCGAAGGCATTCATGTCCAAAATTTTTCTGATTTCAAGGGTCATGGGCGCGTTCACTTTCCGTTGATCTGGGGGTGGCGTTCAGGTAGCGGGCCGCCAGGCGCAGGGTGCCCTGGGTATAGGCCGGACCGAGGGCCTGGGCGGTTTCCGTTTCCGCGTGGCTGGCCACCCAGGCGGTGAGTAAGAGGCGCCTTAGCATGATGAAGGTCGGAATCGTGGCTTCATCGGCTGCGGAAAGCGGTTTGACCGAACGGTAGCCGGCCACCCAGCTGGCCTGCAGGTCGGGAATCTGCGGGTCTTCCTCGATGAAGCTGATGGCGGCGGCGAAATCGTACATGAACCAACTGAAACCGCAGTCGTCAAAATCGATGACGCTCAAGGTTTGGCCGTCCACCAGCAGGTTGGCCAGGCGCAGATCCGCGTGCACCAAACCGAACCGGTCCCGTTTTTTGCCATAGATGTCCAGGTGACGCCGCAGCCGGGCGGCGGTCGCTTCCAGCACCTCTCGGCCCCGGGCGTCCAGTCCCATGGCTTTTCGCCAATCCCCCCACAGGGGCGTGCTTCCCAGCATGCTTTCAAAATCCCAGGTTTTGCGGATGAACCCGGCCGGAGCGGTCCATCTTTGGGTGTGGTTGTGAAGCCTGGCCGTGATCGCCCCCAGGGTATGAAAATCCTTTTTCAAGTCATTTTCCGGGGCGGGTTCGCTGCCCTTGAGGAATTCAAACCCCACCACCAGGCGATCTTCGCCGGCGTGCCGGAACGCGGCGATCCGGCCGCCGGATTGAAGTGACAGCGGCGACGCCGTGGAGATGACGCCGTCTTCGATGAGGCTGTCGATCCAGGTCAGTTCCGATTCGATCTCCTCCCGGGTGTGGTAGCCGGGGCGATGCACGCGAATGACGACGGCCCGGCCGGCTTCCGCATCCCGGGCGATGAAGGTGGCGTTCTCCGATATGTTCAACAGCCTTACATCGCTTTGGGGCGCGAGCCCCCAGGCCTGCAATAGTCCTTTTACCCCTGACTGCATCTCCCGGATAAACCGGTCGTGGTACATGTCCGCCATGGTCGGCCTCTGTTGTTTGATAGGGGGTTACAAATTTGTGTGGCAAAAACCACAAAATTGTCTGTGACTATAAAGAAAAAAAACGTTTAAAACAACATTTTTCTTGATTTAAGACCAAAAATCTGTGAGTATGTGCACAAATAATTTTTGAGATACCACAAAATATGCCGGATGGATGCCGATACGGCTGCCGTGGAATTTCCAAACAACGCTTCAGGATGGAGGTGGTTTCATGAAGATGACCCGACGCGAATTCAACAGGACGCTTGGTCTATCGATGGCGGCGCTGGCCTGCGGTTTTCCGGCCAAGGGCTTGCCGCCGGGAAAAACGAGCTGAACATTCTCTGCTGGGAGGGCTACAACACGGACGACGTCCTGGGGCCTTTTCGCAAGGCCCATCCCGGAGCGACCGTGCGTGCCGAGAGCGGTACCTCGGATCCGGACATGATCAACAAACTACGCGCCGGCGAGGTCAAGGTTTGGGATCTGATCAACGTGAACCAGCCCTGGGCCCGTAACCAGCTTTTGCCCGAGGGGCTGATCAAATCGCTCAACAAAAAGCGCTTTCTGCCGTACTTCGAGAAGATGTCACCGATGTTCAGCAAACCCTATCCCCTGGCCTTTGCCGATAACGGCGATTTGATCGGGATGCCCCAGCGCTACGGCCCCTTCAGCTTTGTGGTCAACACCGACAAGATCAGCCGGGCCACGGCCGAGGAACAGGGCTGGAATCTCTTCCTGGATCCCAAGCTGAAGGGGCGCTACGGCATTCTCACCTATGACAATTGGAATATCATTCACATGTGTCTCACTGGTGGGCTGAATCCGTTCAAGCCCCTCGACGCCGCCGGTCTGGCGACTTTCAAAAAGACCGCCAGCCAGATTTTCGGTGGCTCCAAGATGCTTTCCGATGACCTGGTGGCCATGAATACGGCGCTGATCAACGGGGAAATCGATGCCTATTTTACCGGTGGGACCTACACCGCCAGCCCGGCCCGGCTGGACGGCATGACCAATGTGCTGGCGATCACGCCGGCCTCGGGTCCGGTGGACGGCAAGGGTGGGGTGGCCTGGATCGAGCTGACTTCCCTGGTCAACAATCCCACGCCCAGCCCCCTGGCCGAGAATTTTTTGGAGTTCGTGCAAAAGCCGGAAATCGCCAAGGCCGTCGGTTTTGCCGAAGGGACCTACAATCCGGTCAGCCAGATGGGTGACAAAGCCGTTTTCAGTCTGTGGAACGCCGAGGAACTTGCGGCCATTCAATGGGATACGCTGGACGCGGAGATGTCCCGGTGCCTGGAGTATGACGTGGTCGCCTCCTACGACGAACTGATCAAAATCTACTCCGCCGCCAAACGGGCGTAAGCTATCGCCGCCGGTTGGCCGGTTTTCCAATGAACTTCTGTGAATGTGATGACCGATCTACCTATTCTTCAAATTGCCGGGCTACGTAAGGAATACGGCAGCTTTGTCGCCCTCAAGGACATTGACCTCAAGGTCCGCGAGGGCGAATTTCTCACCATCGTGGGTCCTTCCGGGAGCGGCAAGACCACGCTGATCAAACTGCTGGTCGGCATGGAAGAGCAGACCGAGGGCTCCATCTGGCTGCGCAACATCCGCTTGGACCGGGTGCCGGCCAACCAGCGTCCCACCTGCATGGTGTTCCAGTCCCTGGCGCTTTTTCCCCACCGCAGCGTGGGGCAGAATGTCGAGTTTCCCCTCAAGATCAAAGGCGTGCCGGCCGCCAAACGCAAGGCCCGGGCGCTGGAACTGTTGGCCATGTTCCGCCTGCCCGAAAGCTACTTTGATAAACGCATCGGTCAGTGTTCCGGCGGCGAGCGCCAGCGCATCGCCCTGGCGCGTGCCCTGGCCTTCGACCCGGAGATTCTCTTTTTCGACGAGCCGCTCTCGGCACTGGACTATCGTCTTCGCAAAACCCTGGAAAAGGAACTCAAAGCCCTGCATCTTCGCACGGGCAAGACCTTCATCTACATCACCCATTCCCTGGAAGAGGCCATGGTGATGTCCGACCGCATCGCCATCCTGCGGGCCGGTCGGTTCGAGCAGATCGGAACGGCCGAGGCAATCTACAATCATCCCAAAAGCTGCTTCGTGGCCGGCTTCATGGGTGATGTCAATCTCTTCGATATCGGGCGCGACGCGGATTCCGGCAGCCTCACGGTTCCTCATTTCTCGATTTCGGCCAGCGCCGCGAAGGCCCTGGTACTGCCGCCGGACAAAAAGAACACCCTCATGGTCCGGCCGGAGGCCGTTCGTCTGTTGGCCGGGGACGAGACCGCCGATTTTGTCACCCGCGGAGAGGTGACCGGCCACTACCTTCTCGGGTCGCGTACCCAATTGGAAATCACCCAGCCGGATGGCAAGCTGATCGTGGTCGAAACGGCCAATCACGGCCAGGACGGGCATGTGGGGGCGGCCGTGCGCCTGGGATTCGATGGGGCCATGGCCCATCTCATCAGCGAGGCGATCCGATGAACCGCCGCGAAGCACGCTTGGGCACCTTTGCCTCACTGCCCATCTCAGCCTTGTTGATGATTGCCTTCATCGCCCCCCTGTTGGCCGTCGCCGCCTTTTCGATCATGCCCCCCAAGGTTTTCAGCCTTGCCTATACGCCGGATTTTTCGGCCTATGCCGAGTTTGTCCGCGAGGGGTATTGGAAATCCCTGGCCTGGTCCCTGGGCATGGCGGCCGTTGCCACGGGCTTGCTCCTGGTGATCTGCTGGCCGCTGGCCTACGCCATGGTGCGCATTTTCAGGCGGTTTACCCTGGTGATCACCGTTGCCGTGGTGATGACCCTTTTCGTCTCTGAGAATATCCGCCTCTTCGGCTGGGTGATCACCCTGATGAAAGGCGGGCTGATTGAAGGCTACCTGCGCGCCTGGACCGGCAGTGGATTCGAAGGGCTGCTGTACAACGTGCCGGTGATTATTTTCGGCCTGGTCTATATTTACCTGCCTTCATGCTCTTTCCGTTGGCCCAGGGAATCGCCATGATCCCCGACGATGCCCGATACGCCGCCGCGGATCTGGGCGCAGCCGCTGGCAGATTTTCACCGAGGTGGAACTGCCCCTGGCGGCGCCCGGGATTGTCGTCGGCGCGCTCTTGA
>NZ_BBCC01000015.1 GCF_001311845.1 Desulfosarcina cetonica JCM 12296
CCCGACCCCGAGCCCCACCCCGAGCCCTCGATATAATCTTGACGGTTTAATCTTTTGCACTATTATCACATGCCCATGGGAGGTCGAAAAATATACGATCCTGATCAAACGCTGGCTTCAAATCCGTATACCATGTTGCATCCGGGTCATACTTGGCGAAAAATGGTCTTGCCACATGATCCGTGTTTCTTCCCTGAAGCATCCGCATGACAAAGACCTTTTCTCCGGCTACTTTACTGACGCCGAGCATCTGAACCTTACCCGGGTAAGCGGACATGGTCGGACCTCTTGCTGTTCTCGCAAGACCGCTGACGCTTTTGTAGGCATCACGGAATATGTGCCAGGCGTTTTCAAGGGTAACGCCGAAATAATGCTGGGCACCGGTGTTGCGGGCCACGAACATATAATATGGAATGCACCCAAGTTCCACCTGACGCTGCCACATCGCAGCCCAGAGTTCTGGTTTATCGTTGATATGCCCTAGTAATGGGGACTGAGTCCGGATTTCAGCGCCTACTTCCCGTATTCGGCGGATGGCTTCTCTGGCGATTAATGGTTCGAGTTCCCGCGGATGATTAAAATGTGCCATAACAGCCACATGTCTTCCTGAACGGATAATCTTTTCAAACAAAGCGATCAGATCATCAGCATCATCATCGGAAACAAATCTATAGGGCCAATAACTCAAAGCCTTTGTCCCGATCCGTATAGTTCTTAAATGGCTGATGTCCTCATCCAGCACCGCATCAATGTAACTTGCCAAAACACTCGTCTTCATGATCAGCGGATCGCCCCCGGTAAATAGAAGGTCCGTGACATGCGGATGTTTACGGATATATTCAACCAGCAGATTCGATTCGTTCATTGAAAATTTAATTTCTTTCATTCCCACAAACTGAGGCCAGCGAAAACAAAATGTACAGTAAGCATGACATGTCTGCCCCTGGCTGGGGAAAAATAGCACGGTTTCTCGGTATTTATGCTGGCTTCCTTTTAACTTTAATCCGTCAAGCGAGGGAATATTGTATTTTTGTCCGGCCGGATGAGGATTCAGTTCCCATCGGATTTCCATTGATGCTTTCTCAATTTCATCGGAAGGCGCGTTTTTTTTGAACAAATCCGCAATTTTTTGATAATGGCGCGGTTGCAGCATTTCTTTTTGCGAAAAATTTAGAATGAACATGGGGTCTTCAGGAATGTTTTGCCAGTCAATTAGATGTTCTATAACATAGTTATTAGTTTTAAACGGTAATACCTGCCCGACGATTTCGATATCCTTGAGTCGCTGTTCGGATATTTTTTGTATTTGCGGTATATTTCGCAAATTTTTAAGCGTATAAGATTGGTATCGGCTTTCTTCACCAGGCATAAATGGCTTCATTCCTGACGGATTTGTGGGTGGTATTAGCATAATTACCTCCTGAATATATTGCAAAAGCGGCCTTTATCATATCAGCTTGTGTCAATAAACAATCTATATGAAAGTGGAAAGGCCTACCCCAACATTATAGACGATCGATAAGGGCAATAATAGCTTACAATTAACATCACTTGTCAGGCGGAGCCATCCATGAAGGTGGATGCACGGACGTACGTACGGCTTTGTTCCTGTATTTTTAGCCTTTATCAGTTTAACCAGCTTCCCCACTTTCATTACGATCACCCGTGCTGCCTCGTAGGAAATGGGGAAAATACGATCCTCCGGTTTTTTGCATAGTTGGAGAGCATAATCGCGGAGCCGTTCGGCCACCTTTTGAGGTATAAAGACGATTTCTTGTTCCTTGCCACTTTTGGGCGCTTCAAGGACCAGTTTCTGATCCTGCAGGTCTTTCACAACCTGATCTTCAGCACCTCTCCGACCCGCATTCCACCACGGACCATCAGTTCGAGCAATAATCGATTGCGAATCTTGGTCGTTCGAAATATGATTTCCCACCGCGAAGTTCCTTCTTGGCGGTAGAGTTTCCAGATCATGGGTGTATCGCATGGATTCACTGATCCGTAGTCGATATTGTTCCGTACGAAGTTGAAGAAACAGGATAATTGGGAGAAACGGACCCGTTTGGTATAGGGTTTGTTGCCATCGGTGAGGCGGTTCAGGAAGGATAGGATTTCATCCGGCGTGACTTTACCAATCACCCTGTCACCGAAATCCCTGTAAAACGGTTCAATAATGGCTTGATAGGATCGCAGTGTGTGTTTTTTTCGAATGGTTCTTGTGGTAATCGATCCAGGGATGGTTGCTGCTGTTGACAGTTTCATGGTGTGCCTCCTATAAAATTGTGGGTTTGTGAATGGCGGGCTGTGCCCGATGACCACCATTATATCCAGGTACGGAAAGGATGTTAAATCTGTAAAGGAAATGCGAAGGTGATACTGGTATGTAATCACACTATTTGACGGCCAAAAATATCATGTGATAATTTCAATCTATCCCACATATTAGCACTGTTATCTTTTGATCAAAAAAATGAAAAATGGAGTGACTATGGTTACCTGTTACCTGCGCTATGTAATTGACCCATATAAATTGGTTGAGTTCGAAAATTACGGGAAAATGTGGATTCCATTGGTTAACAAATTCGGAGGTACACATCATGGGTATTTCCTGCCTCATGAGGGAGCAAACAACATTGCGATAGCTCTCTTCAGTTTTCCGAGTTTGGGGGAATATGAAGAGTACAGGGTGAAGATGGCGCAAAACCCAGAGTGCCAAGAGGCGTTCAAGTATGCTGAGGAAACCCGGTGTATTGTAAGCTACGAACGAAGTTTCATGAAACCCATCCTTGAATGAAGTTGCAGATGAAATTTAAAAATATCTAATTAGTGAAGAGAAATCGGGCTTACCTTGCGTCCCTTAAAGAACTAATTTTCAAGGCCAATAAAAGTGCTTTAAAACAACTCTTTTGCATAACACCGCCCGGCCTCTCTCTTCCAAGGTATTTTTCAATTGGAAAATGAGCACTATGGATTAAAATGGGTATATTTGAAAAAGATGCATTCAAACTTGAAAATTATATCCGTAAAAGACTTCCTTTATTTGCTAAGGCAACTGAAAGTGCAAAAAACAATGATTCTAAACTTGCAAAATATTTCGTAGATGATAATTGGATAAAATTTGGTGGAGTTGTTTTTCATTCAGGTTTAAAGGAAGTATATTGCACCTTTTATGATGATTTTAAAAAGTGTGCTACTTTAGTTTCGGTTATTGATTTAAAATTTATGAATATCAAAGTTCATAATGAAGTTAAAAAGTTCAAAAATAAATACTATGGAAAAGAATGACCTATCACTCAAATGGACCGGAAAAATTAAAGCCATTTCGAGCTGTTTGGTTTTTTTAACTTTCGTACCTTTAAAAACAGTTTTCTATATTTTGTTCCAGGCTCACTAGTTTAATCGATCAGCATGGAGAATTAATATGATTTCGCCAGACCAATTCCGAGTTAATGAAGTTTGGATAGCAGTAAGAGTAAATGATGAATTTTTATTAGTTCAAAATGAACCATATGATATTTATGTATTGCTGGATGCCGCAAGTTGTTACGTATTCGGACATGTTTTGTCACGTGTGGTTGATGAGCTGCCTCAAGAAGTCGATGTTAAAGAGTTGTTTCAAACCGCATTCCAAGCAAAAAACCAGTGGGCTTATTTCTTAATTTTAACTGGAAACTCTCCAACTGATGACATTTTTAGGAAGGAAGCTGAAAAAAATGGACTGTCTGTGAAAATAATGAATGAATCTGAACTAAAGCCTATCTTAGGTCCTTTGAAAGAATCTTTTGCCTCCAGTTTTATGCGAGGCTCAAAATAACCATGCAGTGAAGGGGACGCGATTAGGCCAGGTATTTCTTCTGGTAATTTTATTGGCGCGTCACTAACCGCCACGTTATGCCAAGTGAAAAATATAGACGGGAAAACAAAATGACCAAAATAGGCAGAAATCAACTATGCCCTTGTGGAAGTGGAAAAAAATATAAAAAATGTTGTTTAATTAAACCAAAATCAGATTCACAACTATTAAAAAAACGTGATGAGCTTGATATATTAATGGAAAAAGGTTGGTCACTCGTTCAAGAAAACCAAACTACAAAGGCATGTGATGTGTGGTTGGAATTATGGGATAGCCTTAAAAAAAGGTTCAAACCTGAATTCAGGGATGTTAAAGAAGCAGAGACAATTTTTTTCCGGCTGTGAGCTCATCTATAATTGGTGCCAGGACCTAGAAGTTGAACTTGGGAATGCAGGCATTGATGACTCAACATATTACCGGGAAAGAATAGCTTATTGTGATGAATTTTGCTCAATATTTCCAGCCTCTGGTGAGTTATTAATGCATAATATGAAAAGAGCGATAGCTGAGTCTTATTTTGCGCTTGGAAATGTTGAAGAGGGAAATAAATGCTTCAAACAATTGATCGAGCAATATCCAAATAATATATGGGGGTATATCGGTTGGGGGGATATGTATCTTTGGCCAATGGAAAAGGATATCAAACCAGATTACAATAAAGCTGAACAAATTTATAAAATGGCTGTTGGAAAGGGTATTGAAGGAGAAAATCATTTGAATGACAGGCTTAATGAATTGAAAAAAGAAAGAGAGAAATATGCATAACGGCATTTAGATCTACGGCATAAAGCCGCCGCGCCTTATGCCGGGCGTTTCGTTCGACTCAAAATAATTATCCTATTCATGAGTTTTGGTAGCACTGATCCAATCATCATTACCAACGGAAAGAAAGACCCCCTCTACAAGATGTGGTAGAAAAAATTTCAAGGGGGCGAGCCCCTGGCGTAGAGGCCCACCCCGCGTTTTTTATCCATAAAGGTTGTCAATCCATCTGATCGCCTCTACATCATTTATTGTTCAATTACATAAAGGAAGTTGGAAGGAGGGCTTGGTATGTAATTCCAACTTTCGCAGTAATTTACACGGCCACAAGATATAGTTATTTTCTTCTCATCGATTAAAATGCTTCTTCAATAGCAAGAATCATCTATCAATTCTGCAAGATAATAGATGGAGATGCTAAATCTCATAATACCAAACCTCTTTTTTAAGTTTGAACCTTTTTAGCAAGCGCCCGTCGATCGCAATCAACCCAATCGATATCAGCCCCATACCCACAAATGCATTCCATCCCAAGCGCTCTCCTAAAAATATGGCGCCTAGTAAAATGGCACTCAGTGGGATTAAAAAGGTAACCAACAACAGATTCGTCGGGCCTGCGGTGGCCAATACTTTGAAATAGATGATGTAAGCCAGCGATGTGCTGATCGCAGCCAGCCCAAGGAGCGCCATTATTGTACCAATGTCTGGGGATAGATTCCAAGGCTGATCAACAAACAATGCCATTGGGGTCATCATAATGGCGGAGCCCGTCAGCATTCCAGTGGCGACCACAAGAGGGCTAAGGCTTTTGAACCGACGCCCGTAAATTGCCGCACATGCATATGAAAGGGCGGCTCCCAGGATGGCGATTTGGCTGAACAATTGGATACCGGAACCTCGCAGAGAATTGATCCCGATCAACACCACGACACCCAGCCAGGCAATCAACACACCCGACATCCGACGGGTTGTCAAGCGTTCTTCTTTGGTTAAGAAATGGGCAAGAACAATGCTGAATATAGGTGTCGTGCCATTTAAGATACTTGCAAGACCGCTTTCAATATGGGTTTGCCCCCAGACAATCAGACTAAAGGGGATCAAATTGTTCAAGGCCCCCATGACGAGAAACCCGCCCCACAATGCCGGCAATGTCGGCATTTTTCCTCCCTTTAGGTAGACGATGGTGAGAAGAATAATTGAAGCGAGGACCACTCGAAAGAATACAATCGTTAGTGGCGGCACCTCCTTAACAGCAATGCCGACAAAGAAAAAGGAGCCTCCCCAGAGCATTGATAAAATAATGACCCGTGCCCAGTCCTGAACCCCCATAATCCGGTTAACGGTTTCAGATCGTCGTCTGCTTTTCTGTGGTTTCATGTTTCCCCCTTGAGCAGTTGTTATCGCTTAGAGAATCATTTTTTTGTTGGCCTGTTTTTTAAATATGCAATTGTAGGGGGAATATGCGACCCGAATCTTGTTGATTCCCATAGCAAGATTCGGGTCGCCATTTTTGTTTTATTTGATTAGGATGACGGAGAAATAAGAAGGAAAGGGGAGGGGGCATGGATGCACACGATTATTCGCAACTGTCCGAGGACTTCCAACGGATTGAAAAGGCCATTCAATTCATAGAAGAAAACTTTAAATCCCAGCCGACCCTGGATCAGATGGCGCGAAGCGTTCATCTCAGCAAGTATCATTTCGACCGGTTGTTCAAGCGGTGGGCTGGGATAAGCCCGATTCAATTCATGCATTTTATGACCCTTGACTACACCAAAAAGCGGTTGGTCGAGTCAAAGAGCCTCCTTGAAACCGCTCTGGACGCAGGCCTGTCAGGCACCAGTCGCCTTCACGATTTATTCGTTACCTTCGAGGCAATGACGCCTGGCGATTTTAAAAAACGTGGGTCAGGACTCCAAATTTCGTTTGGTGTATGTGATTCGCCTTTCGGAAAATGCCTATTGGCAACTACGCAACGGGGGATTTGTTATTTGGGATTTGTAGATTCAGGCAGGCGCTCCGAAATATTGAATCAGTTATTCGATACATGGCCAGGTTCCGAGTTCATTGAGAATCCAGCCGCCGTCTGCCCCATCGTTCATGATATTTTCAGAATTGATCATCAGCAAAGCAAACGCCCTTTTACGCTGCAGATCAAGGGCACCAATTTCCAAATCAATGTTTGGAAGGCCCTGTTAAACATCCCCATGGGTCGTGTCGTCAGTTATCAGGACATTGCTTCTTATATCGGGCGCCCCAAGGCCTTTCGAGCCGTCGCCAACGCCATCGCAATCAATCCTGTCGCCTACCTTATTCCCTGCCATCGCGTGATTGCAAAATCTGGGAAAATTCATCAATACCGTTGGGGGTCGTCAAGAAAAAAGGCTTTGATTGGATGGGAAGCGGTAAATACAGCGCCCAACTATTTTGAAGATGCATCTTGACAATTATCTTTCTGTGGTCAATTTGGTCTTAATACCACAATGTGTCATATTGATTTATCCTGTTTGGTGCTTCTACCGCTCATCCTCCTGATTTTGATCAGAATGCTGCACCGGTTAGTCTCACGGGCCTTGTTTTTTTATCTCATTGTATTTCGTTGGTTTCACTTCATCATTTTATAAAGCGGAATATCGTTTCAAGGCGGTGTCGCGTATGTAGAAGAGATCTCAAATCTTCAAAATTGAAGCAGGCTGGGCTTGTCCTGAGGCAGAAGGCGGAAGATGATGCAACCATCACAAGACCCCACTCTACAATCAAATCCCATAACAGCGGGACCTGACGACAAGCGTTCAACAGCGCCGCATATCACAGAAGCCCCAACGTTGACATTGCCCGCCGGTGGGGGCGCCTTGCGCGGTATCGACGAGAAGTTCCAGGTCAGTCCCGCCACTGGAACAGGCGCCCTGGCCCTTCCCATCGCCACCTCGCCGGCACGCCAGGGTTTCGGACCGCAACTGACACTGAGATATGACTCCGGCAGCGGTAGCGGCCCCTTTGGGTTGGGATGGCGCCTCTCCCTGCCCCGCATAACCCGAAAAACGGACAAGGGCCTGCCGACGTATCGGGATGGAGAAGAAGCGGATGTCTTCATCCTCTCGGAAGCCGAAGACCTGGTGCCGGTATTGGTGGAAGATGGCGACGGACCCGTCCGCCGCAGCCAAATCCGAATACTGGATGAGACTCCCTATGTGGTGAGACGTTACCGGCCACGCATCGAAGGTCTCTTCGCTCGCGTCGAACACTGGATCGACCAGCAGTCCGGTGGCAGTCACTGGCGCACGATCACACCCGACAACATAACGAGCATTTATGGGCGAGCATCCGAAAGCCGCATTGTAGATCCGAAAGATCCCTTGCGAATCTTCTGTTGGTTGATCTGTGAAAGCTTCGATGACAAGGGCAACGCCATCGTTTACCGATACAAGACCGAAGATTCGGTAGGCGTAAGCCCCAGCCATGCTCACGAACGTAATCGTACCGATTTGTCCCGCACGGCCAATCGCTATATCAAACGTATTTTGTATGGCAACAGGACGCCCCGGCAGGTCGATGAGCGCTTATCCGAGCGTAGCGATTGGATGTTCGAGGCGGTCTTCGATTACGGAGAAGGCCATCTGCAACGTTTGGACGATGATGACGCGGGCCGCCGGTTCGTTCAGGCAAATATTGCAGAACAAGCGCTGTGGCCTGTTCGTCAGGATCCCATCTCGACTTATCGGGCCGGCTTCGAGGTGCGCACCTATCGCCTCTGCCGGCGGGTGTTGATGTTCCACCATTTTCCCGACGAATTGGGGGCGGCGGATTATCTGGTGCGCGCAACCCATTTCGGCTACTCCGAAAGCCCCATCAGCACTGTCATGTCCAATGTGGTCCAATCCGGTTATCTCCTGCGGGACGGATCCGTTTTCCAGGAGCGGTCGCTGCCGCCGGTCGAATTCGAATACAGCCGGGCGGATATTCAAAGCGAGATTTACGATATCGACCCCGACAGCCTGGAGAATCTGCCGGTCGGCCTTTCCGGCTCCCAGTACCGCTGGGTGGACCTGGATGGCGAAGGGGTGTCCGGTATCCTGACCCAGCAGGGGGGCGGCTGGTACTACAAAGCCAATCTGGGCAACGCGCGCTTCGCCTCGGTGGAGACGGTTACGGCCAAGCCATCTCTGGCTGCGGTCAACAGCGGCCCGCAGTTGCTCGATCTGGCCGGTGACGGGCAGCTGGATTGGGTGCTTTTCGACGGTCCGGCGCCCGGTTTCCACGAAAGGACCCACGATCGGACATGGGCCGACCACCGTGCTTTCGCGTCTCTTCCGGCCATCGCCTGGGATGATCCCCATCTGCGCTTTATCGATCTGACCGGCGACGGTCATGCCGATATCATGATCACCGAGGATCAGGTCTTCACCTGGTATCCATCCTTGGCGGAAGCCGGTTACGATGCGGGCAGGCGCATGCCGCAAGCCCTGGACGAGGAGGCCGGCCCTCGTTTGGTTTTTGCCGATGCCGCCCAATCCGTTTACCTGGCCGACATGAGCGGTGACGGGCTGAGCGATTTGGTGAGAATTCGAAACGGATCGATCGGTTATTGGCCCAATTTCGGCTACGGGCGGTTCGGGGCCAAAGTCAACATGGACAACGCCCCTTGGTTCGATACCCCCGATGGTTTCAACCAACAACGCATTCGCCTGGCCGATGTAGACGGCTCGGGCATTAGCGACATTCTCTATATTCACCATGACAAGATATCCGTTTACTTCAATCGCGCTGGCAACGGCTGGGACGGCGCCCGGTTCATCGACCCTTTCCCGAGAGTCGATACGCTGTCCGATGTGACCGTTACCGACCTTTTAGGCAACGGCACGGCCTGTTTGGTGTGGTCTTCGCCCCTTCCCGGCGATGCGGGCCGGCAGATGCGCTATATCGATCTGATGGGCGGCATCAAACCCCATCTGATGATCGTCTCACGCAACCATATGGGCGCTGAAACCCGCGTGCAATATACTCCGTCCACCCGTTTCTACCTGGAAGACAAAGCCGCCGGCCGCCCCTGGATAACGCGCCTGCCGTTTCCCGTGCATGTAGTGGAACGGACGGAGACCTTCGATCCCATCAGCCGCAACCGCTTTGTGACCCGCTATGCCTATCACCACGGTTATTTCGATGGCGTCGAGCGCGAGTTTCGCGGATTTGGAATGGTGGAGCAGTTCGACACCGAGGAATTTGCCGTACTGAACGAGAGTGACAACTTCCCCACCGGCGACAATATTGATGCGCGTTCACATATCCCGCCGGTGCATACCAAAACCTGGTTGCACACCGGTATATATCTCGGACATCAGAGGGTGTCGAATTATTTTGCCGGGCTGATCGATGAGAGCGACACGGGTGAGTACTTTCGCGAGCCGGGCTTATCGGACGAGGCGGCCGCCCGGTTGTTGCTGCCGGATACGGTGCTGCCCGAAGGCCTGAATGCCGAAGAGGAACGGGAGCTTGCCGCGCCCTCAAAGGCGCCGTGTTGCGCCAAGAGATTTACGCCTTGGACGGGACCGCCAAGGCGCCGCTTCCCTACACGGTCATGGAACAGAACTACACCATCCGTATCCTTCAACCCAAAACCGGCAACCGGCACGCCGTGTTTTACACCCATGCCCGCGAGACGCTGAACTACCACTACGAACGTGAACCCGCCGATCCGCGCATCAGCCATGCGCTGACCCTGGCGGTGGACGATTTCGGCAATGTCCTGCAATCGGCGGCCATCGCATACGGCCGGCGGCAGCCCGATCCGGACCTGCGGCCCGATGATCGGCAAAAGCAAGCGCAGCTGCGCATGACCTGCGCCGAAAATACGTTTACCCACCCGGTGGACGAAGACGACGCTTACCGCAGCCCCCTGCCCAGTGAGCGCCTGAGTTTTGAGCTGACCGGTCTTTCCCTGGGCACGGATCAGATTCGTTTCAGTTTCTCACAAATGCATGCTGCCGTTCGGGCAGCGGAAACGATCGCCTACCACCACTCGCCTACAGAAGGGTTGCAGAAGCGAATCCTTGAACATGCCCGCATCCGCTACCGGCCCGATGATCTGGGGGCCGTTGCCGGCAATCCTGACGCGTTGCTGCCTCTCGGGGTTCTCCAGACCCTTGCCTTGCCGGGTGAGAGTTACATCCTGGCCTTTACTCCCGACCATCTGGAACGGGTCTATGGCGAGCGGGTGAACGAACGCATGCTGAGTGACGAAGGTCGCTACGTCCATTTCGACGGCGATGAGAACTGGTGGATTCCTTCGGGACGTAGTTTCCTGTCACCCAGTGAAGCAGACGGCCCGGCCCGGGAACTGGCCTTTGCCCGGCAACACTTCTTCCTGTCCCGCCGGATCCGGGACCCGTTCCTGCAGACCGCTATCGTTGCCTACGACCCGCATGACCTGATGATGACAAGCACTGTCGACGCGCTGGAGAATCGTGTGACGGTCCGGAACGATTACCGGGTGCTTGCCCCTGACCAGCTCACCGATCCCAACGGCAACCGCTCGGCCGCGGTCTACGACATCCTCGGCCTTGTTGCCGGAACCGCCGTTATGGGCAAGGAAACGGAAAACCTGGGCGACCCTCTGGACGGTTTTCAACCCCAATTGACCCAGGGGCAGATCGATCGTTTTTTCGCCAACCCGCGTGGCCCAATGGCCGTACAACTGCTGGGAAGCGCCACCACCCGCATCATCTACGATGAAACCCGTTTTCAGCGTTTCGGACAACCGTCATTCGCCGCGACCATCGCACGGGAGACGCATGTCAGCGACTTGAGTGACGGCGAGGAGAGTGCCGTCCAGGTGAGCCTGGCCTACGCCGACGGCTTTGGCCGTGTGATTCAAAACAAGGTTCAGGCCGAGCCGGGTCCGGTTCCCCTGCGCGACGCGGATGATCACATCATTTTAGGACCCGACGGACAGCCCGAATTCACGGAAACAAACGTCAGCCCGCGATGGGTCGGCAGCGGCTGGACGGTATTCAACAACAAGGGCAGCCCCATCCGCCAGTACGAACCTTTTTCACCGACCGCCACGGCTTCGAGTTTGACGCCCGCGTCGGTGTCAGCCCCACGATTTTCTACGATCCGTCGGCCGCGCCGTTGTGACCCTGCATCCCAACCATACCTGGGAAAAGGTGGTCTTCAATCCCTGGCGGCAGGGGCGCTGGGATGTGAGCGACACGGTGCTGGTGGCCGATCCGGCCGAAGATCCGGATGTGGGCCCTTATTTCCAGCGTATTGAAAACGCAACCTACCTGCCCACCTGGCACCAGGCGCGCATTGATGGCCAATTGGGCCGCCCGGAGCAGGATGCGGCCCAAAAGGCCGCCGCCCATGCGGCAACACCCGCCATCGTTCATTTCGATGCCCTGGGCCGCCCCTTCCTGAGCATTGCCGACAACGGTCCCGACGGACAGTACGAAACCCGCACCGAACAGGACATCGAGGGCGTGCCGCTGCGGGTCGTCGACGCCCGCGGCAACGCCGTGATGGTCTACCGGATCGAACCGGATGACCCGACCGCCACGCCGGTCATCGGCTACGACGTCGCCGGGCGGCAGTTATTCGAACACAGCATGGATGGCGGCGATCGCAGGATGCTGCTTGATATCGCCGGCCAGCCCATCCGCCAATGGGACGCTCGCGGCCATCGCTTCCGATTTGAATATGATGAACTGCGCCGTCCACTGAATGCATTCGTTGCGGGCGGTGCGGTCGATGATGCCGAGCAACTGTTTCAGCGTACGGTCTACGGCGAAAGCGAGGGCGTGGCGCTGAATCATCGCGGCCAGGTCTATCAATTGTTTGACCAGGCGGGCGTGGTGACAAACATCGAATATGACTTCAAGGGCAATCTGCTGCGCGGCACGCGACAATTCACCACGGACTATCGAAACCTGGTGGACTGGAGTCAGAACCCGGCGCGGGAGGACGAAACCTTCGTCAATCACACCACATACGATGCCCTCAACCGACCGACCACCCTCACTTCACCGGATGCCAGCATCACCTTGCCCGGCTACAACGAGGCTGGTCTGCTGGAGCGCATGGCCGTTCGGCTGCAAGGTGCGGAAACGGTTATGCTCTTTGTGGATAACATCGATTACAATGCCAGAGGCAACGTGAACGCATCGACTATGCCACTGCCGATGGCCGCAACCTGACAACGACCTACGATTACGACCCTGAGACCTTTCGGCTGATGAACCTGCGCACGCAGCGTCACAGGGACGGCCGCATACTGCAGGATCTGTACTATGCCTACGATCCGGCCGGTAACATCACGACAATCCGCGACAACGCCCAGCAAACCGTGTTCTTTGCAAATTCCCAGGTCGAGCCGCATAACGACTACACCTATGACCCCCTCTACCGCCTGATTCACGCAACCGGACGCGAGCACGCCGCTCAGCATAATCATCAGCGCGATGCGGCCGATTCCGACTGGCTGACAGGCATCCCGTTTCCGAACAACCCGGAAGCGCTGCAACGCTATGAAGAGCAATACGCCTACGACCAGGTCGGCAACATTCTCAGCATGGCCCACACTGGCGGTGCGGTGCTGCGCTGGAAGCGCTGCTATCAATATGCACAGGACAGCAACCGGCTTTTGGCCACAGGCGGTGCGAATGAAATTGACCCCGCCGATCCTTGCCCGTCGCACTATGTGAACACCCCATCTCTCTCGCAGCCCTATGAGTATGACGTTCACGGCAACATGACGAGTATGCCGCATCTGCCATCGTTGCAGTGGGATTTTCAGGACCGGTTGCGTGCGACCCGCCGCACAGCGGTCGCCAATGGTGGTTCCGCCCAAACCACCTACTACGTCTATGACGCCGGCGGCCGGCGCGTGCGCAAGGTCACCGAGCGACAGGCCGCGGCGGGCCGGACACCGACGCGCCAGCACGAGCGCATCTATTTGGGTGGCTTCGAGACTTACCGGGAGTATGCGATCGATGGGCAGACCCCGGCCCTGGAGCGCCAGACGTTGCATGTGACGGACAGCCAGCAACGCGTCGCCCAGATCGATACCCGCACGGTGGGAAACGACAATATGCCGGAACAGAGCCGCCGGTTTCAGCTTGGCAATCACCTGGGCTCCGTCGCGCTTGAGATCGACGAGAATGCCAATGTCATCTCCTTCGAGGAATACCATCCATACGGCACCACCGCATGCCGGGCCGGGCGTTCGGCTGCCGAGACAAGCCTCAAGCGTTATCGTTACACAGGCAAGGAACGCGACGAAGCGACCGGGCTGTATTACCACGGGGCGAGGTATTATGCGTGCTGGCTGGGGCGGTGGATGACGATTGATCCAATTGGTGTGCAAGGTGGAATCAATGTCTATTTGTACGTCAACAATCAACCGATTAATTTTATAGATAAAAACGGTGAAAATGCGACTGATTCCATTAACCCTGTGATAGCCTTTGCGCTTTTAAAGTGGAGAAAAAACGAAGTAGAGCTCGCGAGAAAGACCCTGGCCAAGTCGGACATATTTAATGATCTTGGTGGAAAGACAATTAACATTCGCTCGTATTCGAAAAGAGAAGAATACCTCTTGTTGTTGGAAAGTTTTGCCAACAAAGCTCATGAAAATACGGTTAAGAAAGAAAAAGAACTCGGTCGGACACTCAACGTCGGCGAGATGCAAGAAACAATACAAAAGACATTAAGATTTGAAGATCTGCTAACTAGAATGGACGGACCTTCGTACGATATGAGCTTTCGACTATTGAGTTTTCCTGAATGGTTACCAACATATAGGGCGAGGCTCAGAGAGGCACGAGCTGACATGGACACCAACGAAGTCTACCTTTACACCAAGAAGGGAGACGAGACCGATTTGACTAAAACTGTGGCGCACGAGACTTCTCATTTTTTTGATCCAATGAGGAATGTAGAGATTTCCGATACCGCAGCAACGACATTCGCTGAGAATAGAACGGAACTGTTTGCGGAAATCTTTTCCGAATTTATTTTGGCGGAAACTCGTGGACAAACATCCGTGCGGATAGAAACGCTGAGATATGCATCAGAGACAGTTCAATTAACCAGGGAAGAACAAAAAAGACTCAATGCAATTTATCAAAGCAAACACACTTCTGAGGAAAAAGCAGAAGAAGTCAACAGGTTTGTAGTGGAACAGGTTGGTGGGGTGCCATAGCAATGCGCCATCGCTGCAAGGGAAGATAAAAATTATGAAAATCCTGAAAAGAAATCTAAAGCTCAATATACACGGCGACGATGTAAAACTGCTGCAGGGTGAATTGCGCCAGCTTGGCTTCAAGATAGAGGACCGGGACGGTTTCTTTGGTTCCACCACCTTCACGGCTATCAAAGCATTGCAAAAGGAGTACGCTTTGCCGTCCACCGGCATTGTGGACGCCAAAACAGCCAGGGTGATCGCTTCCGCATTGGATGCGCAGCCGCGCCAACAGTTTTTGGTAAAGGGCAGGGTCGTGCAATCCGACGGCACGCCAGTCATGCGTGCCTGGGTGGTTTTGGTTGAAAAGCGGGTGCGCAGCGAAAAGAGACTCGGCAAGGACCGGACTGACCAACAGGGCGAATTCGCCATTGAATACCCGCCGCCCGAAAATATTCGTCTCAGTATAGTGGTGCGGGCTTCGGATTCCGACGGTCAAGAGATTGCCGTTTCCGATTTGATTTGTGAAGTAAAACCGGTTGAAGAGGTCACCCTCGTGGTTGGCGGCCAGACCCTTCGCGGCCTCTCGGAGTTTGGACAACTGAGAGAAATTCTACGCCCTGTGCTGGCGACGGAAAGAATCGATCTGGCCGATCTTAAGGAAGAAGAGGTCGAGTTCCTGGCCTGCAAATATGATCTCAATCCCGAACATGTCGCCCTGTTCGTTCTCAGCGAGCGGCATGCCCGCGCAACCGGTATTGCGGGCGAGTTGTTCTATGGCCTTTTGCGTCAAGGGTTGCCTGCCGATTTGAACGTATTGATTGCCTTGACCGGCAACGTTCTTCGAGATGCCTGGCGCAGGTCCATCGAGCAAGGCATCATCGCAGCGCAGCGTGATGAAGCGATCGAACAGGCCCTCGTCCGCGTGAATCGGCACGTCGTCCGCCAGTCCCTGCGCGACCCGGAACCCGACCGGGCGACCTTTGCGACGCTGTTCGACATCGCCAACGTCGACGCCCCCCATCGCCTTCGCATCCTCAATGATTACATCCAGCGCGACGACACGGTTGAAGCGTACTGGGAGCGGTTGCGCGCAGATCCGGACATCCCGGATGAGATCCCCGACGAACTTCAACGAACGCTAATACTCAGCACCATCTCGCTGAACCACCTGGAGCTGGTCCGCCACCTGCGACGAGGGCTTCAAAGTGGTGAACTGGGACGCGAAACGCGTGACCTTGCCCGCCTGGATCAGGGTGCATGGCGAGCGCTATTGGGGGGTGGCACCTCTTCCAGGCCGATTGGCGGGCCAGAATTTCTCGGTAACGATGACCAAGAACGCATCGATCGCTTCGCGGCATTTCTGCCGAGAATGATGGAAACCCTCTATCCCACCGCTGCCCTTGCAGCGGGTTTGCAGCGGCAAACAGACGCATCATTCGATTTTGGTCCGGCGTTGCGGTTTTTCGAACGTAATCCCGAATTCGAGTTCCGCGACAGGCGTATCCAGGATTACCTGGCAGAACATGACGACGCCCTTGAAGGCGATCCCGAGCCGGAACAAACAATTGCCACGCTTCACACCATGCAACGCTTGTTTCGGGTAGCACCGGCGTTTAACAAGGCACAAGCCGTCTCCACAATGATGGATGCGGGCGTTGCGTCCGCATGGGCGATCCGGCGCGAGGGCGCGAGTGCGTATATCCGCCGCCACGCGGCCACTCTTGGGCGGTCGGCAGCGGAGGAAATGTACGCAAACGCCGCACGCACGGCGGACACCACCCTGTATCTGCTAAGCCAGTCAGCGGCGTTCAGTCCGGTCTGGACGGGGATGATTCGCCCGCAGTTGTTCGGCCGTGATATTCCGGACCTTGAAGACCTGTTCGGTTCCCTCGGTACCTGTCAATGCAACCATTGTGACTCCGCGTTGGGGCCTCCGGCATACCTGGTGGATATCCTGCATTTTCTGTCGAATCGACCCGGTGATGGGCCAGGCCGAAGCGCGTTGGATGTCCTGTTCGACAGGCGCCCCGACCTCGGAGATATCGAGCTGTCCTGCAAAAACAGCGATACCCAACTGCCCTATGTGGATTTGGTTCTGGAAATCCTCGAGAACGCCGTGATCAATCATGGGCCGCTGGTGATTGCCGATGACAATCCCGAGGATGAGCAAAACCCGGCGGATCGTTTCCCCTTTCAGACGGTTGGGGCGGAGGCGTCCCTGGGTGCCAACCCCGAACATCAAAGCGAGCAGGCCTACGAAATTGTCCGCGCCGCGCCGTATCCGTGGAACTTGCCGTTTGATCTCTGGCATGCCGAGGTCAATGGTTATCTCGGACATCTTGGCGTGGCAACCCATGCCCTGATGAACGCATTTCGCGCCTCTTCCGACGAAGTCTCGGACGCGGCCATCGCGGCCGCGGATCTTGGCTTGTCACCCAGACAGCGGGCACTGATTACGGCCACTGCCGGAGAACCCCCGCACCGGATCTGGGGTTTTGACAGCATGGCGGATTTCAATGATTTTGCGAGCGCCCAGCGCGTCGGCCCGTTGATGGACCGTACCGGCCTGGATGACGAGGCGCTTACCCGTCTTCTCAAAACGGACTATGTCGCGCTATCCGCCCCCCTCGATATCCATTTCAGCGGCACCGATTGTGACCCGGATGCAGCCCTCATTCCCCATCTGACGGTGGCGTCCTTGGATCGACTGCACCGTTTTGTGCGCCTTTGGCGCAGCGTGCATTGGTCCATCGAAGCGCTGGATGCGATTCTGCTCGCGCTTCGGGGCGACCGGGCGGCAGAAGATTTCGAGATCGACGATGCGGTTTTGTTTCAACTCGCCGAACTGTCCACGTTACAACGCGAACTGAAAGTGGATCTGCGGGTCCTGCTGACCTGGTTGTCCGGTCGTATGGCCACCCTGGCCATCGGCGATGATCCCGCACTTTTTGATGAGGTCTTTCTCAATCATCGGGTGCATCAACATGCATTGGCCGCGTTCCGGCTGGATGATGCGCGCACCGAGCTTGCGAACACCGGAGACGGCCTCAGTGACCACGACGCCCTGACGAGCAAAATGCTGGGGATCGACATTGAGGATTTTCATGTACTCGTCGAGGCGGAGCTTGATGACGCGAGCCACGATATGGCGAGCCTTTTGCAACTTTACCAGGCTGCCTCACTGGCCAAGCACTTGCGTTTATCGCTGGTTGAATATGTGGCCTTGCGCGGCATGACCGGCATTGATCCGTTTGATAGAGAATCGGTGCAAGAACTGCGGCGGTTCGTGGACATCGGTCGGCGCGTGCGCCAAGGCCCATTCACCCCGGCCGAGCTCGATGCCCTCTTGCGTTTGCGTGGTGATTCGGTTTCCCGGGTGGTTCCGACCGATGAACGCGTTACGGACGTTTTTATCGCGTTGCGCACGGGCTTGCTCGACATTGTGCGACAGCATCAACTGCCGGAATCAGGTGATGTCCGGCTAAAGATCCTGGACGCCAAGCTGGCCGAGGTGCTCACGCCAGACATATCCGATGCGCTTCTCGGTATTGTGAACAATTCGTCGACACTGACCCACCAGGATCAGATCGCGCTGATCGAAGCGCACCTGGGCGTATTCCTGGATGTTGCGCCGCTTGTTGAAGCTTGGTTCGATGCCAATGAAGAAAGCCGCACCACCGAGCCCGCCGAGCGCGCTGGGCAGGTTCTGCGGCCCCTGATGCATTATCTGCGGGAAGCCGCCCTACGGACCTTCGTGTTGCAGCATTTGGCCGAGTCAATCGATATTCCGCTGGCCATGGCCAAAAACCTGCTGGATTCCATGCTGGCACCGCCTGAGGATTTCGACGCGTTCCTGGATGTATTTCTCACAGATGGATTCGTGCCTTCAGCATCTCACGCCATCGACCTTCAGATCGACACGCGGCCTGACGATCCCGCGCTGACGATCCAATACACGGCCTTCCGGCAGTTTGCCCGCGTGGCGTATTTCTTGAAAAAATTGGACGTCCATTCCGACGGGCTACCGTTTTATATCAATCAGGGATTATCCGCGGGATGGGTCGATCCGAACGATTTCCCCATCGAGCCGTCAGAAGACACGGCGCCACAGCTGGAAGCCCTGCTTAATCAAGTCGAGGTGTTTGCGCTGGGCAAGCAACTGTTCGGCGGAATAGATGCCCTGTTCGAATTGTTAGCTACCACGGACATCGAGCAAATGAATCGCCAGGCATTTTTGATCATGCTTGGCACCTTGACGGATTGGCGCTTTGCCGACCTCGTGTTCCTCACCGGCCCCGAGGTGGCCGATCTGGATTATCCCGCAGATTTTCGCGATGGCCGTTTTCTGCTCGATCTGCATTCGCAGATGGGATTTTTGCGCACCCTCTCCGCATCGGCGCAGACCGTGCACCGATGGATAACCGCACCGGAAAATTCATCGGCCGAGATCGCACGCAACGTCAAACAGGTTGTGCGCGCCAAGTATCGGGACGAATCGCACTGGCTTACGGTCGCCAAGCCTTTGCGGGACCAGATTCGCGTTCAGCAGCGCGATGCCCTGATGGCGCATCTGGTCCACACACTCGATCTTTCGGGGACCAGCGCGCTGTATGATCATTTTCTGATAGATGTGGAAATGGATCCTTGCATGCAAACGACCCGGATGGCGCTGGCCATAAGCGCGGTACAGCTGTTCGTGCACCGTTGCCTGCTCAACCTCGAGGACGTCACGTTCTCCCCGAAGGATGCCGAAGAGTGGCGCTGGATGCAACATTACAGGGCGTGGGAGGTCGCTCGGAAGGGCTTTCTCTACACCGAAAATTTTCTGCGCCCGGAGCTGCGTGCCGAGAAAACCGAGCTCTTTCGTCAACTGGAGCAAAATCTTCTTCAAGATGAAGTCGACGCGCTTTCCGCGGAACGGTCGTTCGGCCAATATCTCAGCGGCTTGAGCCAGGTCGCCCGACCCAAAATCATGGGCGTGACCCGGCAATGGGAAGTACACCGGGATATCTTGCACGTATTTGCACGCAGCCGGGGAAAACCACACGTCTATTTTTATCGACGCTGGGTCGATCAGCGCTATTGGACGCCATGGGCGCGCATAGAATTGGATATCGATGGCGACCATTTGATACCGGTGGTTTGGCAGGGGCGGCTGTTGCTGTTCTGGCCCCTGATCACAAAAGAAGCCGTCGAGCCCGAGGCAGATGCCGAGGAGCTGCCACCGCCCCCCAAACGCTATTATTCCGTGACCATGGTTTGGAGTGAATACCAAAACGGTGCTTGGCTGCCCAGCAGGACGTCGGATAACGCAATTGATTCCCATCCGAGTGACGATTTGATGCCACGTAGCGAGATACGCTTTTGGCCTCAGTTCAGTCCACAAGGAAATCTGCACATTGTCTCCACTATTTCATTGCGGCAATTTCGGCTTGATGCCAGCGGCGGCCAACTCGTTGCGAACGATCAGGTGGATTCACGTTGGATCCCGTTCGAACCGGTTCGTCAGCAAGCGCGAAGCCTGTTTCAGGGCACCACATTCCATTTTGGCGATCTACGCGAGGACCGCAAAACCAGCACGGACGATAAGCCCCTGATCGCGATCTCCGGAGGCGAGCGCAAGAACAACTTTTTTGGTTTGGAATGGCTTGTAAACGTCAACTCGTCGCTGTTGCTTGACCGGACGCCGGGAACATACACGGTCATGCTTCCTGCGGAAGAGCAGTTATTTGTCTCTCGCTCGCCATTTTTCTATTCCGATCGCCGCGCGAACTTCCTGGTTGTGCCGAGAGGTCGATATACCGGAGGATATGCAAATCCCGATCTTGAACTTGTCAACCGCTTGAATCCCACTCACGGCGTGCCGCTTGAGCTTCCGAGTACCGTAACGCGCATGGTCGCGGTAGCCGCCGGCTCGGCGGAAGGAAGCGTTCAGGAAGCCCCTTCCAGCGATGACACAACCGAGGGTACGGCAGGTTTATTGTTTTCCAATAGCGCCGTTGCACAGACCGGTTTGGGGCCGCTGCAGTGGGAAGCCAAAGCTTATCGCTTCGAGAATCACTACCACCCGTTTGCGTCTCTGTTGGTCAACCAGCTTGAAAGACATGGCATAGACGGGGTTCTCAAGCCGGATCCGGAAAGGGAGCCCCGGCAAGGCGGCCTGCTGCGCAGCCTGCGCCGGCAGAACCTGCTCAGATTGTTTTTCGTGAAGAACTACGCCCCCAACGCGGAGACCGTCGAGAATGTGCAGGGCTTGACGGGCGTGCTGGAGCTGGCTCTTGTCGACCCGGTGGAGGAATTTGATTTCTCTTATTCCGGTGCCTACGCCGCATACAACTGGGAGCTGTTTTTCCATGTCCCGTTCTTGCTTGCCTTGCGCTTGAGCGAGAACCAACAGTTCGCTGCCGCCCAGCGTTGGTTCCACTACATGTTCAACCCCACCGATATCCCGGGTGACGAGGAGGACGAAACGTGGCCGGATCATGTCTGGCAAATCAAGCCCTTTGTCGACCAAAGCAAGGGGGCGCAGATTCAAGACGCCATGCTGCTGCTGAACGACGGCCATCTGAGCAAACGCGAACTGCGTCGGCGCAGGCAGATGCGGGATCAGATTGAGGTTTGGCGGAAGGACCCCTACAGACTGGACCTTTTGGCCCAGATGCGGCCTCAGACGATGATGAAAGCCGTCATCATGGCCTACCTTGACAATCTTATCGCTTGGGCGGATCACTTGTTTCGCATGGATACCCGCGAGTCCTTGAATCAGGCGACGCAACTGCTGCTGCTTGCAGAAAAAATACTCGGTGACCGCCCGGATGCGATTGCCGACCATCAGGATGCGCGGCGCACCATCGGGGGCCAGGAAGTCAGAACATTTAACCAGTTGCGCAGTCGGCTGGACGAATTTTCCAATGTTGTCATCCAACTTGAAACCCAGTTGGATCCGCAGAATGGCAGCGGCGGATCAGGTGGTCCCAGTCGATGGATCGCCGCGAACACGCTGGCTGTCGCGGTCGACAATGACGGTGAATTTGATCTGGCCGCACCGGGCGTCGAACCGCCGGATGACAATCCGGATATCGTTGACTTGCCTCTGGCGGCGCCGACACCTTCCATCCTCGGTCCTTCACTGTTTTTTTGTGTCCCCCAAAACGACAAGCTGCTTGGCTATTGGGACCTGGTAGCAGACCGCTTGTTCAAACTGCGCCATTGCCAAAATATTGATGGCGTGGTTCGGCAGGTGGCGCCTTTCGCGACACCGATCGACCCGGACCTGCTGTTCAGGGCCCGGGCCGCCGATATCGACATCCAAGATCTGATCCAAGCCGCACATGTGCCTTTGCCCAACCAACGATTTTATTTCCTGGTCCAGAAAGCCACAGAACTGTGCAATGACGTCAATGCCTTGGGCGGAGCCTTGCTCTCGGCTTTGGAAAAGAAAGATGCGGTGTCGTTGGGTCTGCTTCGTGCCGAGCACGAAACATCGATCCTTGCACACGCAGAGCAGGTGCGCATCAAGCAAAGGAAAGAAGCCGCCGCACAGAAGGAGGCGTTGCTCGCGTCACGCCATACGGTTTTGTTGCGATACCGACATTACGAACGCGCGCTCGGTACTACCGTCGGCACGGTCCCGATCGGTACCGCAATCCGGTTGCGCAGTCCATCGAACAAGTTCAAGTTCGAAGATACAGCGCCGAGTGACTTCGAATCAACGGGAGAAGCGATCGAGGGGGTCAGCCTCCAGGACATTGCCACGTCACTTGTGAATATGGTCGTCACGGCAACGGGATTGGGTGCAATTCGCCGTAAGTTGGAAAAAGGATTGAATCGAGCGGTAAAGAAAATCCCCGTGATAAAACATATCGGAAAAGTGTTGGACAAAATTCCTACGGCAAACGAACTCGTTGAGAACATGCTGCCGGAAAAAGGCATTGCGCCCGGTGATATATTCGGTCTGCTCGGAGAATCCGACCCTCCTGAACCGGAAGTCACGCGAGAAGATTTTCTGGCTGGCGTCGATGCACTGCGCCTGTTGCTCCAAGAGAAGGGAGAACTCAGGTTGTTGAATGAAGCGCAGCGGTTCGCCAAGGGCGCGGGAGAAATGCGCGTGTCCGGTACGTGGTGGAATCAGCGGCCAACCATTACCCTGTCGGTGACGCCTCTCGGTTTGGGTGTCTCTAGATCCCTTGGGGGATTGAATATCGGCGCGGCCGCGATGGCGAACGCCGAACGGCTTGGCTCCCAGGCCGGCGATCTCTCTCTCGGGGCGAACCTGAGCGCCAAAGTCGGCCAATACATCCTGCGTGAGCACGATTGGACGTTCCAGAGCAATCTTGCAGCTCGCGAATTGATGCGCATTGACCGTCAGCTATTGGCGGCGGACCTCAGAATTGAGATCGCCGACAGGGAATTGGCCAACCATCGCAGACAGATGGAAAATGCACGCGAAACCGAAGCCTTCCTGCGTGACAAATTTACCGATCAGGAGCTTTACAGCTGGATCGCGGACACGATAGCCGATATTTATTTCAAAAGCTATCGCCTGGCGTTTGATTTGGCCAAGCGTGCCGAACGCGCCTTCCAGTTCGAGCTGGGTATCTCCGACAGTCGATACATTCAGGTCGGCCACTGGGACAGCCTTAAAAAAGGGCTGCTGACGGGTGAGAAGCTTCATCACGACATCAAGCGCATGGAGATGGCTTACCTGGAAGAAAATCGGCGCGAGTTGGAACTGACCAAGCATGTATCGCTGGCCATGCTCAATCCGACCGCGCTGTTGCGACTGAAGGAAGAGGCCCGTTGCGAGATAGAGCTGCCGGAATCGCTTCTCGATGGCGACTATCCGGGCCATTATTTCCGTCGTATCAAGTCTGTCTCGATCACTATTCCGGCAGTAACGGGACCCTATACCACGGTTTCCTGTACGTTGCGTCTTCTGCGCAGTTCCATTCGGCGGCAAAGCACACTGCTAAACGGTGAATATGCCCGGGACCTGGAAAATGACGATCGGTTCAGCGACAGTTTCGGTGCCATCCAATCCATGTCCACCAGCAGCGGGCAAAATGACAGCGGCCTTTTTCAACTCAACTTCCGCGACGAGCGCTATCTGCCGTTCGAGGGCGCCGGCGTCATCAGCCGCTGGCAGTTGGAGATGCCCACCGAATTCCGTCAATTTGACTATGACTCCATCACGGATGTGATTCTGCATTTCAACTATACGGCCAGAGACGGTGGCACTGCCTTGCGGGATGCGGCCAGCCAACACCTGCATGATGCCGTCAACGGCTTGGTTGCCGGAGAAAACGCCCCCAGACTGCAACAGCTGTTCAGTCTCCGTCATGAATTTCCCACCGAATTCCATCGCTTTTTGCACCCGGAAAGTGGGGTTCCGCCGCAGGCAATGACACTGAATCTCAGCCGGGACCGATTCCCCTACATGTTCAAGGGGAGGGCGATTCGCGTGGACCGCTTCAGCCTCCTCCTCAAACTGGCGGACGCCCCCGAGGAAATCACCCCCAACGGCACCGTCTTCACCGTAACCCATCCAGGCGGTGAGACCGCTATCGACTTCGATGGGTCATCCGGCATCGGAAACACCCATTTCGTCGATAGCGGACCCGTCACCACGGGAACCGGCGAGTGGAGCCTGACGATGTCGAGCGTCGGCGCCGGACTGTCCGAGGAAGGCAATCGGCTCAATCCGGATGTGGTCGAAGACATTCTTCTGGTCCTCCACTACACGGTGGCACCGGATTCGTACGAACCGGACTGACACGCCTGGGCCTATCCCTGACTGCCCACACAGTATCGTTTGTTGTCTGCATCGAAATGGATGAAACCTTGTCGAATCGATGCATGCAACTGTTTGGTGACCACTGACCGATCCAACGCCAGCGCTTGGGCGATGTCGCCAATGGTACAATCCTGCTTTCGCAAAAGGGCGATCAACTGCCCGGTCGTCACTTTTTGGGCTATCATCTCATCGAACAGCTTGGAGAATTCGTCGCCGTTGAAATATTCTTCATACTCTTTTTCGGTTTTAAAGCGGACCCGGATTTTTTCTCTTTCAACCAGCTTCAGGTAGGGGACCAGGCTGGCGGCCACGTCGAGCCGCGATTTCAATTCATCGCCGGTCAACCCTTCGGCCTTGCCGATGGGACCCATATCGATGAGCTGCTTGGAAAAGTCGTTCATGACCTCGGCAAAACGGATCCCCTCGGAGGCGGATACCCATTCGAGGCGTAAGCGATCGGGGTTGATGCCGATGTGGGCCAGCAGTTTTTTGTAAATATACTTCTTGGTCAAGGCGTCATAGTTGCCTTCGGTCGAATAGTGGCATTCACCCGGCCAGCAGCCGCCGATGAAGACGCCATCCATGCCGTTCAAAAAGGATCTGAAGATGAACAGCGGATCAACCCTGCTGGAGCACATCAAGCGGATCACCTTGATTTATTGTATTTTTAAAATATAGTCTCCTCCTTTTCTTCCGTCCTCTGAAATATGCCATCTTTGTCGGGCTAGCACATCTAAAAAACGCTGGTCATGGCTTGCCAGGAGCAAGCCGCAGGGACAATCGGTTAAGGCATGTTCCAAGCATTCGATAGATGGCAAATCCAGATGGTTTGTTGGTTCATCCATGACGATAAGGTGTGGTATGTTGGCAATCCCAGTTGCAAGAAGTATTTTCCGAATCTCGCCGGGGCTGGGTTCAATACTTTCCAATAAGCGGTGGGGGCGCGATCCCAGACGGCTGACCACAGTCATCATCTGCCCAAGTCTTTCGTTGGGCAGCATTCTCGCCTTGACCATGATATCCTGTGACTCTTGGATGTCAATCTCCTGGGGCATATAGATGATACGATCCTTGCCAATATTGAGCGAACGCATGACATGGTCGATCATTGTACTTTTGCCGCTACCGTTTGGGCCGGTCAGTGCGACTCGGTCGTCGGGTTTTATTTGCAGGTCGGGAAAGTGCAGCCATCTGCCTCTTCCAAGGCTAAGTGATCCGGCATTCAGGCTGAACAGGGTGTTGCGTTTGGATTTTTCACCAGACACCCAGATCCCCATGGCATATTTTTTTTTCACTTTGGTATTTTGTAGTTTCACCTGGGCCTGGGACAATCTTCCCGACAGTTGATTCAACTGTTTCCCGGCAATGCCATCTTTCCCTGTTACACGTGCCTGATCGATTTTTCCCTTGGCATCGTGATCTTTGCGTGAAATCCTGCGTTTTGATCTTTTTATGTCCGCCTTGGATGCAGCATCTCTGCGTTTGGTCGCCTCGCGTTTGATTCTGGATAATTCGAGCCTCGCCAGTTGGCGCTGCTTTACAGCATAAATTTCTTCTTTTTCTGACTGCTGCAACCCCTGCGTGTAGTTGCCGGGTCGCAATATGGTATTGGGTGGTTCGACAAAGAGGCATTGATGACACAGTTCATCCAAGAATTCGCGGTCATGGCATACTAGTATGCCGACACCCTGAAAGGCAGTAAGTGTGGTGAACAACTTGTTCCGTGCGTCGATATCAAGATGGTTCGTGGGTTCGTCTACCGCCAGCACTTGTGGTTCCTGCCACAGTGCAACAGCAATTTGGGCCCGTTTTCTCTCGCCATGGCTAAGGGTGGCCCAACGATCGGCCCAGTCATCTTCGACACCAAGCCGTCCCTTGATTTCAAAGGCACTTCCATCCATGGCATGCACCAATGCATGAAGATGATCGGGGACCGTATCCGTACGTTGTGGACAGTAAATCGCGAATTCGGGAACGGCGATATGCCCGGTTAGCGGTTTCAACTCTCCGGTGGCAAGCTTTAAAATTGTGCTTTTCCCAACACCATTGGCACCAACGATTCCTGTCCACCCTTTGGTAAGGTGCAGAGACAGATGATTGAATAGCGGGTGTGCTGCCTTGTCGTATGAAAATGAGACATCCTGAAATACGATTGATAGGTCGACCATCGGTATCCTCAAATTAAAAAGCCACGGTTACCCGTGGCTTTTGTTAAAAATGAAGTATGTAATTGAGCAACGGGTCAAAGAAATATGGCAAAAACACACACCAGCGAAAAACTCACAAAAGGCATATATGCCTTTTGGCTGAGTCCCCATACTGTTTTGATTGGAGACGCGGTGTGGTTCTGGCGATCCTATCTCTTCATCCCGATAGCTCCTTTGCATTTTATCGATGGTCACATCAGCGTACTTAATTGAGAGTATCTGAATAGATATCAACTACAGAAAGCTCTGTCAAATTCAATGACAGGAAATTTGCGTAAGCTTTGGGTAGAATACGCAATTCAGCCTGCAGACCATTGCCAAATACAAAACGGGTTCGCTATTCCCCGTTGAGTGAGAAAAATACACTTAAGGCTGGCGGAAAGAAATAATTCCACCATCCTGCTTGTCTTTGTGCCCGTCTACCGCGTTGCCGCCACCGGCACATATTCCCGATATGCACCGGTGGCGGCGCCTTGTAGACGAACCCAAATCCGGCGCGATCTGGGGCAATTATTTATTTCCGCCAGCCTAAAATCAGACTATGGATTCCTGAAATTTTGTTACGGAATGCTTTATCGCATAGACATTTTCCACAGGTGCAAACACCGGGAGGTCGCATCCCAGCGCCAGAATAAAACCCGCGTCAACATTTTTGCCTTGCTCAAGGGTTTTCCGGCAAACTTCATCTACTTTCTGGGGAGAAGCGGATTGGATGATCTGGGGATCGACGTTGCCGTAAATAATATCCTCTGGAAAAAAACGGGCTGCCTCACTGATCTCCACCTCATGGCCGATGCTGATGATGGCCGGATGGTGCCAGTCGGCTATGCTTGAAAGATAGGGCAGGTTTCGCTTTTGCTCCCCGCAGATATGGAAGAAATACCGCGTGATTCCTGACCGGTTTAAGCGGTTGATATATTTTTGATGACTCGGCAGGGCAAAGCGTTCAAAATGTTTGGGGGAGATCAGCTGGTTGCTTTCCATGGGGCTGCTGTTATACACGGCGATGTTTTCACTGCCAAAGGTCTCGATCCAGTAATCCAGCACGTTGAAGATATGGTCAAACGCCATGTCAATCAAATGGTCACACAGATCGGGCTTTCTGATCATCCATCGGCCAAACCATTCCATACCGCAGATATTGGCCGCCATGGTAAAGGGTGAACGGTGGTGAAACCAGACAATGCCGCCGGTTCGATGTTGAAGCCTTGAGAACTGCATGGCGGTTTCAATTCCCCCGGCGGTTTTCGGGTCCGGTGCCTCGAGTGCCAGAACGCCTGATTCGTCACTGACCGGGTGGGCAACTACTTTCATGGCCTGGTCAAGTGGACTTGATGGCAGCCGGACATCCCCTTCGAAGTCATGGGCGCCTAAAATGGTATGGCGGAGGATCCGGGGCAGGGGAGCAAAACCGAAACGCTTTTCTCCCTCAAGCCTGGCGTTAAAGCTTTTTTCCGGATCTTTAAACGCATCGGCGACGGACAACCCTGCCGCAACACTGGTAAAGCCGGTATCGATGCTGCCCAGGGCCATCGTCGTCATCGGGTCAAAGCGATACGTGGCTGCGAGTTTTTCCCACCAGTCGTCCACTGTCTTACTCCTGTGTTGTAGAGGACATTAAGCGCTCGGCTTCATTGACGCCGGCGACAATATCCGGTGCATACCCGTCCGCACCGAATTTTCTGGCCACGTCCTGTGACATGGGGGCACCGCCAACCATGACTTTGATATCAGGGTTCAGGTCTCGGATGCTCTCAATAACCATGGGCATGACCATCATACTGGTTGTCATCAGTGCCGACAGGGCCACGATATCCGGCTGAACCGCTTTCGTCTGCTCAACAAATGTCTGGCAGGAGACATCCTTGCCCAGATCATAGACGTCCCAGCCCGAAGCGATAAACATGGCCTTGAGCAGATTCTTGCCGATGTCATGGATATCGCCTTCAACGACGCCGATGATGATTTTCCCCGCTTGTTGCGATTGGTTTTGCGCGTTAAGATGGGGTTTCAGAATATCCAGACCCGCATACAGGGCATCCGAGCAAAGCAGCAGTTCCGGGATGAAATATCTGCCGGCCTTGTAGTATTCTCCGACCTTAGCCATGCCGGCCGTCAGCCCCTGTTTGATCGCGGAAACAGGGTCCAACCCCGCATCAATCACCTTTTTGCAAAGCTGCTTGCTAAGGACATCATCATAGTCGAGCACGGCCTGGCTCAACTGCTGATACAGCTTTTGGTTTTCTTTTAGGTCCACCATTCGGGCACCGCCTTAACATTTAATATCAGTGTTTAAGATCATCTAAAGTTTCCCCGTTTTGAAATCGGGCTGGCAATGTGAGTACTGCCGGATTTAGTTAATATCTGTAGTAGTAACAGATAGTTGGCGAAATGGCGGTCGTTCATAACAAATTGAAATCATTGCGAATATCGAGACCGGCTTTTGTATGAACGCGTGGTAATGCTCAAGACCATCCAATGTGCGGTCAAGGTGGTCTGGATTTATCGAAAGACGCAATGGGTAGCGCTTTATTCCACTGACCTGTGCCTTTATAGGAATCCAAGGTATCTTTGCTTCAAGGCATTAATTAGCAATAAAGTTCTTTCCATTTAATGTGGTGTTGTAGAAATTAAAGACACTGGGTGAATTGGTTTGGTTTATATAGTATCTGTGTTTTTTGCCCAATTTGTCTGTGAAATTCACATAATGTGCATTGGCGGCAGTGTCATCAATATTACTACTATCGATTCTCCCTAACCTTGGAGACATGTCGAAATGCCATAGAAACTTACATACAATCTTGGGTTTGCCTTCTAAACATAAAAGCGCCTTATCATTAGTGTTGGAGACGATATATATGTTTTCTGCAAAATCAATATTACTGATCCATTCTCCATGGTTTTTCTGGCTGGATGCAGAAGCATTAATTACGATGTTTTTGAATATGTTTTTTGTTAAAGTATTATCTAATTCTTTTTCAACTATACCTTGAAGAACGATTGATCCCATGCTGTGAGTTAACATTGAAAGAGGGTTCTTGTAAGCTCCATTTGTTTTAACCCTGTATAAAGTTTTGATTATTTCTGTTAGCTCATCGCTGGAATCCATGGCGCTAGTATCTGGAAATCCTGAGGGCCCCTCCCAAGAAGGCCAGGTGAATGATAGAACAGAAACATTGTATTGGTCCCGTATATTTTTAATTAAATTCTCTTTTATTGTTTTGCTTGGATGTTTTCCTCTGCCATGTACAAATAGAACAATTGGTTTAGTCGATGTTTCGAAAATATTGCTTATGACCTCCGCATAGCAACTTTTACCGTAGAAATGATTGTTTTCAGTAATCAATCCAGGCTTTGTTGTATTTTTACTGTTTTTACTTATTTTTTTCCCAAACAATTGATCGGTGTAGCTATATCCACTTGATCTTTTTGTTGAACAGAAGCTTCCGTTCCACAAGAGCTGATAAAGATTGGGGTAATAACAAGAGACGTTAATATAATAATATTTATAAACATAATGGATACCTTTCTCTGATAGAGGTTGCTATTTTTTAAAGAATCCCTGAGATTCATCTATGGTGTTTCGCTCAACTCACATTTGCCAAAATCCACATACCCCTTACAAATGCCATCCTCATCCATCAATTCACTTCGTACGTAATTAGGCGTGAATTTATGCTTGGCAACTTTATCCCTATCTTCAATTAAACATGCAAAATGGCAACTGAGCAGCGTCATAGAATGGCCAGCAATCATCTTTTTCGGCTTCACTTGGATGCCAATATCATGTCTTCCGTAACGTGCTTTGGTAAAAAGCGTCGCAATACTTCGAACACCACCAAGTGCTTCTCCACCGTTATAAATCCGATGAAATACTGGGAAGGCTTTCTGGACTTTCCCCTCTAATGCAAGGCTGGTCCAGTTGGTGACTGGACTTGTGTTAAAGGTGAAAACTTCTTTGATATCTTTTGATAGATAACCCGCTTGTTGGCTAAACCGCCTCCCAATGAATGCCCTGTTGCGTATATTTCAACCTTTGGATTCTCCGATTTTAGCGCTTCAATCACTTTGGGGATTTTTTCTGCTGCTATTTTATATTGTTTGGGCTCGAAGCCAAAAAAGTTGGCAAGGTTTGTTGTCCAATCATGCCAAAATTGGGAGCCGGTGTTCTCAGTCCCTCTGAAAGCAATAACCGCTTCCTGTATTGTGCTGCCACTAATATAAATATAGGTTTCATAAAACAAACCGTTATGATCGTAGCATGGTTCAGACGCTATATGGCTGCTACCCCGCCATCGCGACCACCTGCCGATCTGTTCGGCTTCATCCGGAAGCGATAGATCAGAAGGTAACAGGTAAGGCATTCCAAAGGTCGGAATCGGCACTTCTGGTGAGAGATAGTCACAAGCGGAATCCAGATTGTCTTCCGATATCTTGACGGATTTCAATTCTCCACTTTGAGAGTACTCTTTTGATTTGACTACCAAGTCATCTCTGTATGCAACCTGAGCAAAGTGAGCCATCAGTCCAAATCTGTCGGCTATATCATAGAGATATTTGTCATCTCAAAAATCGGGATTTTTTGTATCATTGCCAAAGCTTTTGTACCTCCAGGAAGCATATCGTGTTCGAATAATCCCACAGGAGGCGGTAAGTAACAAAACAATAGTTAAAATTGCCGCCTTGGATTTATTGCTCATTTTATGTTCCCTCAATAGATTGGATTAGATTTGAGATGATCATGCTTGACGGATATTTAACCTTCTTGAGAGGTAACAACATGGTATCGTTTGCAACGGTTCGGATCATTCGGCATCCCCAAACGTCTGTTCACAGCCGACACAAAATATATACACATAACAATACACCACAAGATACCCGATTACAGGCTCACCTGTACTGTATTACCGCCATTATCCGGTGAATGGTCTAAAGGTTGACTTCCCTTTTGGCATGCCTATTTTTTATTTCAACCGTAAACCAATGTCAATTATGGGATGAAGTTCATCGTTTGAGACTGAAACAGGCAGAACGGTAACACACGTCGTACAATTTCAGATAATATTCCGGACGGCAAGCTCGACACCAAGCTTATAGTTTGTTCAATTCGTTTACTCACCATTCAGAATCCTGAGCGCTTGGTTTGAGCCTCGCTTCGATAGCTTCCATAATCCGGATTTGCTCTGAACTGGTCGATTCGATTCAACATACAGAAATGCAAATATCGACAATGTGGCGGATTCGAACGCATAGAAGACAATGCTTCGTCACCATTGATCGTCAAGCCTGAAAGATAACCGGCCTTTGTCTCTGCCCTGAATTGCGTATCTTCATTTGTGGGGCAATGGCCAGGCAATTCAACTCCCCATTCTTCCCAGCCTGGCGCCGTTTCAGACACCATCAGCGATTTTACCCAGTGATAGCGTGGTCACTGATCAGGTGGAGGTATCATGTATAAAAACGTGTTTTATCCATTGCGTGCATGTGTTGGTGAAGCCCTTGAGATAAAAGCGGTAAAAATCGTGGACGAGTCTTCTGGGTCGCGCCGGCAAGGTATGACATACGAGTCGATCCTGCATCCCAATGCCAACGCCATCGTCAGCCAGGCCCAATACGCCTCTTACCTGCCATCCATGCGCGTGGGCAATATCGATATCCGTCCTGGAGAGGGCATGGACACACTGCCCATAAGCGGCGAGCGCCCCTTTCCGATCCTGTCGCCGGTGGTATCGCTGTTTGCACTTGCCGGCAGCATCAAGACAACCGATCTGGGACGCTCCCTCTCGGTGACCATGCGACTGAGGCTCGGCCAAAAAGCGCTGATTGGCGGACTGTGCCTTGCCGGGTTTCCCTATTTGCCATTTAATGTCAACGAGCATGGGGAAAACAGCGCCAATTTCGGATTGCCGCGCGAGATCCGAATCACGGCCATCTCCGACACTGCTGACAGCCTTGAAATGTTTCGGCGGCACGATTTCATCGATGCCGAAGTCTCAACCACACGCCAGCAAATCGTTTCCCACTCCAAATTCCACTACATCAAGATCGATCCCACATATACCGACACCATTATCCTCTACTTTTCCGATTTTCCCGAATTTCTTACAGGGGTAAAGATCGGCGCGGCGGATTCGGCCATCACTGCCGGGTTGAGCATCCGCTATGGATTCATCATCCCCCAACTCTACGTCTATGCGTATCGGGAGCAGACACGCTATCGACCTCCCGTACCGTTCGGCCTGCTGGGTCTGGGACCGGACCGACCCAAACGGCCGGACGATTCGGCCGCGACATTGGATACTGTACTGCATCGGTATGCGTCCAACTTTTTACAGCACAGTCAGCAGAGCGACAATACCTATATCGATTTCACAGCGGCCAGCCTGTTCGGAGCGTCCCGGCAATACGTGAACGGACGTCGTGGACGGACCGAGGAGTGTTTTATCAGCAAACCCATTAAACCGGGCGAAAGCATCGTGATGTATGTCGAACAAGCCGAAGATCATCTGCGCTGTATCGCCGGCCTCAAAGCCCTGATTCCCTTTGTGCCAGGAAAGAACCTGAACGAGGATATCGGCCGAATTGCCGATCAATGGGCCCTACTTTTTCCCAACAGTACGTTTGATCCCAATGCCATTTCCAATATTCCCCGTGATATCCTGGAGGATATGCTGCGCCAATACGTCCTGCGGATACCCGAAAACATCGATTTTTGCGAAAAGCTGCGCATCCGCGTTTTCGAACTCGATCCCCTGGACGGCGTTTCTCCCCTAAAGGTGCCCTTGGGAGGAAAACATGCGCGTTTACTGGCCGATGTCGAAATCGACGAGCTTTCCGAAATTTTATTGACCTACTACCTCAAGGGGATCCGGTTTCGTCGAGCCTCGACGGCCGCCTATTTTGCTATCGAATGGACCAATGCAGATACCAAGCCGGGCCAGTTGGTGGTCAAGCAGCTTGAGTTCATCCAGTCGGCCCATGTCTCCCTGCATCCCCGGGTTTCGCGCAAGCGGATAGTAAAGCGGCTGCGTTACCGCCTCATCGGCAAAAACCTTGCGGAGGACTATGCGGCCCTTGGCCAACACGGATTCAACTTCAGTATCGAACGCCAGATCGCCGGCGGACGCAAGTTCGAAATATTCCGCGCCAACAGTCTGTTGGACTTGATCCAGGACGGGGCAGCCAAGCTTATGAGCAATACCCGGACCCGGGCGGTCGAGGAGCAGCTCACCCAGACCGTGGGCGGTGCCAAAGACAATCATACCACCACCCACGGTAATAATAGGAGCTCCGGATGGCGTAAAAGCGAAACCGGCAGTGGGATCACCGGTTCCGCTGATTGGCAGGGAGACAACCAACCTGGCGAATTCGACAGTTTCAGTAACCAGGAAACCCGCCAGCACACGGAGGTCCTGTCGCCCATCGAAGAGAACAACCATTGGCGCAGCAATGCTATGATCGGAAATGTACTCTACACGGCCTATGAACTGGGCACCACAGCCGGTGTCTTTCTCAATGCGTTCTCGAGCAGCGGAAACCTGCTGTCCTCGGCAGAGCAGACCTTCTTGGGCCCCAACTCGGCCCTGATCCCCACTTATGAAAACAACCGCCTGTACAGCGGTTTCGTGCGGGCTTGGCGTGGGCTGAGCGACCCGGAGGTATTGAAGGTGCACGGCATGACCACGGTCAACTCCAGCCCGTTCGGATACAACAATGTGACCAAAGACCTTCTGGACCTGCTCGACGCCCTATCCGCCAATGATTTAGGCGCCGTGGGTACCAACCTCATCGACCTTTTTTTCCCCTTTTGTTAGCCACGGGCAGCGGGTTTACCGGTACCGGAAGCATTAACATCTATTCCCTCGCGGCAGCCAACTCCCTGGGTGTGTCGCTGAGCCTTCAGCCGGTGGGCCTGGGACTGACCCTCTCCACCTCCACCGGCGGCGGGTTGATTATCCCCTCCTATTCCCACATCAACTCCTTCGGCACCCAGGGTATCATCACCCACCAGGCGTCGGATGTGGGCTATGCCTACGACAACCGGCTGGTCAATAGTTACGACGACCAAAGGGCCACAAGCTTCACCGACGAGGCGGCTTCGCATCTGACAAGCGAACGCAGGGCGGTGGAGGGGACTGATACTCAACGGATCAGGGGGGCGGAAATACTCTGGCAAAACGAACTGGTGGATATCATCACCGGCAGCGTGGGGCTGGATATCCAGTTTCCGGCCATCGCAGAGGAGATACATTACCGCACCGCAGACGATTGCATCCGGGTGCGTATCGGCAGCGGTGTAAGCAGTGATATCACAGTGGATTTCTGGTTTGATATCTTGGAAGAGGTGGTGCACGATGATTATTGATGTCAATCAAATCGCAGATCTACCGGCTTATCTGAAAGGTGCCAATGATGCCGTCAACCTGGCATCCCTGGCGCCGGTTATCGCAAGAACACCCGAATTGAAGGAAAAGCAGCAGATTGAAATCGCGGACCTGGATCTGCTGATCGAGGCCGACAACCTGCTCGACCTGCTGCCCCGTCAGAACGACCCCCTCTTCAGCATCGGAGTCCAGAAAGAGATGCTGCCGGGGATCTTTGCCGATCCCTACCGACACCGGGTTTTCACGCTGGCCGGGTTCGAGGACTTCAACCGGGGCACATTCGAAAACTGTCAGGCGTTCGAAATCGACGGTATCCCCACGCTGGTCTCTCTGGGCACGGGTACCTGCAAGTGGCACTCGCGTTGGTATGAACTGCCCCGGTCCGTCAAGGTGGGGCACCTGAACTGGGAGATAGCTAGTGCTCGCACTGCGGCGGCTCAGAGCTTCAGTTACAGCCTCAAGATGGACTACCGTAGCGACTCTGATGCGGCCAATGCCACACCACACGATACATTGTTGGCCAACAATGCGGGACCGGACGCGGAGCGTACGGCGACGCCGGCTGGCCTCACGGATGTAATCGCCTTTCGGTTCCACTTTACCGCAGATGTCTGGCATGACAGCTATCTCAACGAGCAGCACCTGGAGGTGCTGGGAGAGTCCCTGGGAAGTCCATTACTGCGGGCGATCAATGTCTTGGAGCGGGTACCGTCGCCGCTGAGTTTCTTTTCGCTGAACGAGCTGATGGCAGCGGCCGACAATTATCGGCTCATCGAGCATTCCGGCCAACCGCCTCGGATCTTGCTGGCCACGCTTGGCCTTAACGCGACGCTGATTGGAAAAAAAGACCAGGACGTCAGTCAGGCACGCTATGAATTTTTGCAGTTGGATTTAAAAAGTTCTGCGTTCAGCCGCTTTGAGGCTAAGCTGAACGCAGAAGAATACATGCGGACTACCAATGAGTAAACCAGGCGCCATTCGGACTTTCGAGTTCACCTTCGATTCGGGTAGCAGTATCAGGGTCTCAATTATTAAGGACAATGAGAATGCGTACCATATTATCAACGAAGGTTATAATCCCAAGGGAGAGATGACCTCGGATATTACGAGGACATATGGTTCGCTGGAAGCGGCCGAATGGAAGTTTAACGAAGTGACGGCCCGTTATAGGGATCCAGCCTGCAACATCACCGAAACCGAGATGCCCGTTGATGAGTGGTATTTCCCCGAGGATGTCGTGGAGGCCCTGCACAGGGATGAGGCCAAAACCCCTGGCCAGCGCATTGACAAGAAAAAGCCCCAGCAGCAGACCCAAGAGAAGCAGACCGCAAAGCTGCCGAAAAATCCAGTGGTGGTCGAAGACCGCACCACGGCGCAATCCCCACAAGTCACTACAGACAAATCGTCGGGAACCAAAACCGAGACCGTCAAACCGGAAACTGGGCAGCTAACCCCGCCGGATCGGACCCGGATGACTGGTGCTCAGAACCAAATTCAGGGCTCCGGTGGCATTGAAGGCGTGCTACAGAGCGCCGAAAGAGGCATCGGCGAGTTCTTCGGCCAGGGCAGGGCGGCCAATATAAAGCTCAAAGGCCGGCTGGAAGATTATGTGCTGGGTGGGGGCAGCCCCATCCTGGGCGCATTGGGCGCCTCGGCCCTGGATGTGCTTGATCTGGCCATGGGTGTAGCGGAGGGAATCCCTATGGGCGTTCTCGATACGCGCCGGATCGGCGAAGGGCTGGCCAAGGGCACCTGGGCCGGTGCCAAGGAAGATCTACAGCGGGCCTTGAATGTCATTCCCCAAGGCCGGGTTCTGCGCGCGTTGGACACGGCTCTCGGGATCACCGACGTGGGCACCCAGATGGCCGCAGGTAATTACAAGGGGGCGGCTATGGCGGCAGGCATGATGGCCGCCGCCGCACGGAAAAAAGGCGGTTCAGCCAAAACGCCTGAAGATGGATTTGCCCGGGAGTGCGCTGACCAGTTCAAAAGCGATTTTAAAAAGGTGGAAACAAAACACCGTCGCAAAAACGGCAAGTCCAACAAGATGCAGGTGTCGGTTGAGGCTCACAAAAAGACCCAGAGTGAGATCAAGAAAAGGTACGGCGACGATGTGGAGACGGAACTGCCCCTCGGGGTCACGCATTTCGGCCGGCAGCCCGGGAAGGTCCGCTGGAACATGGGCGCACTGGATGACATTACCAACATACCCATGAATATCCGGGTCGAGCTCAAGTCCTATGTCCATTTCAAGGATGGCCACGTCTCGGTGAACAAAAAGATTGGCGGCCAGTGGAAGTCGGCCATGACCGATCAGATTGCCAGCCTGGAAATCTACGCCCGATCAACTGGCGGTAAGGCGTATATCGCGACTGCCAGCGGCAAAGTCTATTCCTACAATCCCGCCACCTACCGCTGGGTAGAGGTTAAACAATAAAGAACGACCACGCTCTCACCCAATCGCGTACGCTCGTTAGCCAGTGGCGATCGGATAAAAAGACCCTGATGGTTTTCTTGCCAACAATCCGATGGGTTGATTTAATTTTGCAAAATGGTTATTATAATCTACATTTCAACACCAGGATAATTGATGACGAATTTATCACGATTTGATTTCTCGGTCGTCCGTACCCTTCGCATGAAATGGGGGCTAACCGCCGACCAACTGGCCAAGAAGGCCGGTTTGACAAGAGCGACGATCATGAAGATCGAAGGCGGTTGCGGCAATCCGACATTGGATACGATCGAATCCCTGAGCCTCGTTTTTAACTTGTCTTCGAGCGAGTTGATACGGCTTGCTGAAGTCGCCCAGTGCGAGCAAGGCACGGTGAAAACATTTAAGGAAAAAGGAAGAAACGTTTCTCATACCTGGTTTCCAGACTTCGAGATCTATCACATCCAGGCAGAAAAAGGTCTTCGCGGGATGTCCGAACCAGAACGGCATGAAAACACCGCTGAAGTGTGCAAGGTGCTATCCGGAAAAATCAAGGTATACTTGGCCGGGCAAGTCCATGAATTGGGACCGGGTATGGCAATACGGTTTAAAGCATTGCAGGAGCACCGCTTCGATATCCTTGAAACGGCTGAATTTCTTTTGATCCATCACAATCACAAATCGTTTTGATAGGGCAGCGTATTTGTAACCATGGACCACGAAGGTCATCGCACAAATGCGAACGCGAATGGTCTATTTTTTGATTAGGAGGTTTTTACATGAAACCGGAATTGAAAGACGCCCTTGCATCCCTTGAAAAAGAGCTCCCGTCTGTAATGGGGGCTTTTCGTGGCCTGCAGGCAGCTGCGACAAGCGATGGTGTTCTGGACGCGAAAACGAAAAAACTGATGATGGTGGCGGTAACGGCGGCATTGCGTTGCGAGCCATGTTTGCGTGAGCAGGTGAAAGGCGCTCTCCAGCTGGGTGCCAGCCGCGAGGAAATTTTGGAAGCCGCGGGTGTGGCAATTCTCATCGGAGGCGGCCCCACAGCTGCCTATTGTGCCTTGTACCTGATGGACGAATTGGAAAAGGCACCAGGAGGTCAACATGAAGTGTGATCGCTGCAACCAGGAGATCAAGCCTGGAGAAGAACGGGAGCACTTGGGGCAGACGCTTTGTGAGGATTGCTGCATTGATGCGCTTTCGCCCATGAAAACGTGCGATCCATGGGCGGTCCACAGTGCCAAGACCTACGAAAAACACGCTGGAAAAAATCGCACGTTGACCCCACTTCAGTCACAGATACTTAAGCTCCTGGAGGAGCGTGGTGCCATGGAGCCGAAACAACTACTGGCGGAAATCGGTCAAAACCTTCAGCTAAAGGATCTGGAACGCGAGTTCGCCACGCTTCGGCATATGGAAAAAGCCAGAGGCGAAAAACAGGGCGATAAAGTTTTTGGCGATTGTGGTAACGGCTTGAATCCTTGGAGAATGCACCGGGTCTCGAGATCGAGATAATGTAGCACGGCTCCATTTTTTCCAAACACACTGAGATGAAAAGGAGAGCACAATGGCAAAAAACAAAGATGAGCGAAGAGAAGAAGTGATCAAGGTGCTGAACCAGGCCAGGGCCATGGAATTGCACGCCATAAGCCAATACATGAACCAACATTATAACCTGGATGACATGGATTACGGTGAACTGGCGGCCAAGATCAAATTGATCGCCATCGACGAAATGAGACACGCGGAAATGTTTGCCGAACGCATCAAGGAACTCGGCGGCGAACCCACCTCGGATTTGGCGGCAAAGGTAACCAAGGGGCAGAAAGTCGAGGGCGTTTTCCCATTCGATTCAAAACTGGAGGATGATACCATCGATGCCTATAACGGTTTTCTCCAGGTCTGCCGAGATAATGGGGACAGCACGACCATGAAGATTTTTGAGACCGTTATCGATGAAGAGCAGATTCACATGAACTATTTCGACAACGTCGGCGACCACATCGAACGGTTGGGCGACTCATATTTGGCCCGGATTGCTGGTACCTCGTCCGCAACCGGTCTTGGAAATAGCGGCTTTGTGGTTGCCTCTGAAGGTGAGTAAACAGAAAGACGATTTTCCTCGCCATCGCCTAAATTGCGTTTCCCATCTATCCTAACGCCCCGTTCCGGCCCACCGATGACTTTGTCATGGCGGGCCGGAACGGGGCCGTCGCCTGAAGCCAAACGTGTTGACGGAATATGCGGAACGATTGATTGGGAAGTCTATTGATCATCTAGGTGATCAGATAGGATTCCGAAAATAAAATTGACAGACTATAAACTATAATATATATGGCCTGGAAACGAACACCCATGATCCATGAAAGAATTTGACTTCTCAATTATCAAGGCACTCCGCATGAAGTGGGGGCTGACGGCCGAGGAACTGGCCGCAAGGGCAAATATTACCCGGGTAACGGTGGCCAAGATCGAATCGGGTAACGGCAATCCCACCATCGAAACGCTCGGGGCGCTGAGCCGTGTCTTTCAACTGCCTGCCAGCGAATTGATCCGCATGGCGGAGGTGGCCCATTGCGAGCGTGGCGAAACCGCACCGTTCGCGGATGACGGCCTTGAAGGCGCGCATATCCGGTTTTCCAATTTCGAGATTTACCGTCTCAAGGCAGGCGCCGGAATTCGTAAAATATCGGAACCCGGCTACCATGAGAATACCGCCGAGGTCTGCCTGGTGAACAGCGGAACGATCCGGATCACCGTGCGGGGAGAATCCCACGACCTGGGGCCCGATATGGCGATCCGCTTCAAGGCGTTGCACGAGCACCGCATCGACATTCTGGAAGATGCCGAGTTTCTGCTGATGCATCATAACCTGCCCTGACCCGTTCATCTGTTTCGGCATGCTGACGACCACGAAGGTTGTCGTGTCCCTTTATTAAAGGACGCGCGCTTCGTGGTTTTTTATTTGGATTGCGTGGAGAGAAAGGAGTGGCTGCATGAGGTGTACGGCATGGATCGGATGGATTGTCTTGGGCGTGGGCATGACAGTGGTCCCGGCTTTTGCCGGAGCAGGCGATGAGGCGGGATCGGCGACCGAACTGGAACAGATTACCGTATCGGCCGAAAGAACGGACACGTTGAGCAAGGATGTGGTTACGGCCGAGACGATTCAGGCACCGAATGTGTCCGGTTCGGTTCTGGATGCGCTGGGCAACGAAGCCGGCATCCAACTGAGAAGAAGCTCTCTTTCCGGCAGCGATGGCAGTAAACTGCGCCTGCGGGGCTTTGACGAAACCCGCTTGCGCATCACCAAGGACGGCGTGCCGCTCAACCGGGACGGATCCTACGGCAACGGTCCCATCGACTGGAGTATCCTCTCGCCGGAAAATGTCGAACGGATCGAGATCTACCGGGGAGCCGGCCCGGCCAAATTCGGCAACACCCTGGGCGGGGTGGTCAATATCGTGACCAAGACGCCCACGGATGATCCGGAAACCGTCGCCAGGACGGCCTATGGCAGTTATGATACCTGGGACAGCAGCGTGGCCCATTCATGGAAGGTGGGAAAGGTTGGCTGGGTTTTTTCGGCGGGGCACTTCGAGAGCGACGGTTACCTGCGCAACAACACCATGGACCGGGACAACTTCTCGGGGTTACTGACGTTCGACCTGCCTGCGGGTTGGCAGATCGGCGGTGGGGTGGATTATTCGGACAAGGAGAACGGCAATCCGGTGTACAACCAGCCGGACAGCCCCTATTACGACAGCGGCGAGCCGGATGCCGAGGAGAAGGAACTCGGTGGGCCGGGTATCAGCAGCCGCCTGCTAAATGGCGCCTTGGCCTGGGGCGACGGGACGCTCACCGAGGATGAAAACCGCAGCCTGACCGCCTTTATCGAGAAAACCATGGACGCGGGCCGGTTTCGGGTGGACTACCGTCTCTGGAATCAGGACCGCACGGAAACATATTACGCGGCGGACACCGGAAAGAAGATCTATCAGCGCGAAACCGAGGCCGAGGATGACAACTGGTCCCTGCAGGCGGCATTGGCATATAAGATTTTCGAGCACCATATCGAGGCCGGCGGCGAGACCCGGCACTATGGATGGGGCGCCCAGAAGGTCGATTATATCGATACCGCCTACTTCAGTAGAGCGATTTATTCCCCCTATTTTACATTTGTCAGAGAGGGCTTCGAAGGCCAACCCAATCTGATGGCCTACCATGCCCTCTACCTTCAGGACACCTGGACCCTGATGCCGCAACTCACCCTTGAATTCGGGCTCCGGCAGGAGTGGTTCCGGGCCGACAGCGTGGATCCGGAGGCGTTCGGCTTCGAGTGGCAAGCGGAACCCACCGACTTGAACGAAGACCACCTGGATCCCCGGATGGCCATCACTTATCGCCCCTGGACGGACGGAGCCATCACCGCCCGCTTCGGGATTACCCATCGTTACCCCACTTCCCCGGAGTACTTCTGGTGGTATCTGAACAACGGCACCGGATACTTCAACACGGATTTCAATTCGGAAGAAGCCCGCCAGTATGAACTTGCCTATGTCCAGTCCATCGGGAAGATCTTCGAACTTACCCTCCGCGGATACTACTATGATATCGACGATTACATCACCTCGACCAGCATTCGTGGCGTGGGTTCGGTCTATTACAATATCGGCGAGGTGGAAATCAAAGGCCTGGAAACCGGAATCTCCGCCAACCTGCCATACGGGCTGCGTGCCTGGGCCAATTTCACCTGGCAGGAGGGCGATAAATCCGACGATCCTTATGACATCGACAACCAGTTGAGCAACCAGCTTCCCGATTTTCCGGAGACCCTGTTCAACGCCGGGATCGACTACACCTACGAGAAGCTGCGCCTGCGTTGCTGGCTTAACCATGTCGGCGAGCGGGATCATTTCAGCACCGATGGCCTGGAGACCCTGGGCGCCTATACCCTGGTGAATGCCACGGCGGCCTACCGCCTGCTTTCAACGGAAAACCTCAAGTTGGATCTCGAAATCGGTGCGGAGAACATTTTCGATGAGGATTACGAAGAGGAGGAGGGGTATCCCATGCCCGGTGCCATGGTGATCGCCGGGGTTCGGCTCGAATTTTAATGGTAATCAAAGAACAAGGAGACACGACATGCTTTTAAAACCAATGATGCGCGAAGGGCTGATTCCGCTCCCGGTGGCGTTTATCTCCACGATCAGCAAAGACGGCGTGCGCAATATCGCCCCCTACGCCTGTGTCATGCCCGTTCTGCGGCCTTTGGACCTGATCTGTATCGCCTCGGCGCTCAAGCGTGACACGCTGGTCAATATCAGAGATACCGGCCAGTTCGTGATCAACATGGTCGGGGCCGACTTCTCGGACAAGGTGATTCCCACGGCCCGTTTCTCTCCGCCCGAAGCGGACGAGTTCGAACTGGCCGGGCTGGCCGAGAAACCCTCGGAAATGATCGACCCGCCCGGCATTGCCGGCGGTTATGCCTGGATGGAGTGCGAGTTGTTCAAACTTTACGAGGAACCCCAGTATGTTCTGGTCATGGGCCGGGTTGTCCGACTGGAAGTGGCCGACGCGGTGTTGGACGCCGAAGGCGAATTCGACGTGAACAAAGCCCGGCCGCTGATGATGGCCGGTACCCATAAGGGCATGCGGTTTTGCACCGTTGCGGATATGGATCACTTCGTTCCCTTCGGGGCCATGTTCGCAAATGGCCAGGATCCGTTGGCGGCAAAATACCAGAAAACCCCATGAGCAGGCATATTCCCCTGAACATTTTCCGCCAACCTCACGAATCCTTCACTTCCGGCTTGGTTTCGTGTTTGGCAAGGATATCGCCATATAGTTTCGTGGCGCAATCCGGGCACAGACCGTGGCTGAACCGGGCGCCGGTGTGCATGGACACGAATTGTTCGACCTGCTGCCAGTAGCCTTGGTCATTGCGGATTTTTTACATGCAGCGCAAATCGGCAGCAGCCCGCTGAGCACCTGCACCTTTTCCAGGGCGGTTTCGAGGGCCTGGGTCCGTTCGCTGACGCGTTGTTCCAGATTGTCGCGGGCGTCGCGCAAGGCGTCGATGGCCTGATCCGCTTTATAATGGCTTGCGCCAGTTCAACGGACATGGTGTTGAATGCCTCCACCAGCTCGTCGAATTCGTCGAACGTTTGCATGGGAAGGGTCTCGTCGTAGCGCCCCAGGGTGATCTGTTGACATCGTCGGATCAGGGTGTTGATGCGCCCGGTGAACCCGCGGGAAAGATACAATGCGAAGAGCAGGGCCAAAAGGAGGGACGCCAACAAGGACAAAAGACCGGCCAGGCGGATTTCATAGAGTTTCCGATCCATTTCATCGGCCCGCATGTCGATGCCGATCAAATAGCGTCCCTCGCCATTGCGCAGGGGGGCGTACCCCGATAGAAAAACCCCCCATTCATCGCGATAGTCGATCGTCCACGGCCGGTTCGGTAAACCCGGACAGCAGCAGCTCGGGCGCCTCCGTGTATTCCCGTCCTGGAAGGGCCTGCTGGTCGGTTTCGTCGGAATCGACCACGAAGGTGATCCGACCCTGCTCGTGACGCATGATATAGAGAAAAGCGATGTCGGGGTTGGAACGGCGCATCCGTCTCAGGGCGTTCAGTGTGCGGCGATAAATGGGGTTTTCGGTATCGGCGGCCGACCGGATACCGTCGAGCGCCTTGGCATCGATGCTTTGGCTGAGCAGGGCGGCGCTGTTTTTCAGGCGGGACTGCAGGCTTTGCACCAGGCTTTTGACCGCATTGAAATAAAAGAAGGTCCCGATGCTGCCGGATACCAAAATGACGGCCAGGAAATGGCTAAAAAATAATTTAAGGCCGAATTTCATCCGTAGGTGCGGTCTTTGGGTCATCGTCTCTCCTTGGGCAATGACTGCAAGATAAACGACCGAGCAGGCATTGTCGGTCCAAGTCCGGTTGGATGGAATGGGGGCCACGTCGTTTGCGGTCAAGTGGTTGCCGACGAGCTTACTCCGAGCGGGCCCCGCATTTCAAGAGGATTGCGGATAAAGGGGGGACGGTATCAAAAGAATTGACACGCCATGGGCAAATCTCCATACTCGTGTTTGAAAATACCGCTTCAAACCCTGGGGCCGGCCTCCTGGAATGAATCGCATCCCTGGAACGGGTCTGGCTGGCCATGGCGGGAAAATGATGATCGGATGCGCGTGAGGAGACAATGGAGCGAGACCAATATCTCAAGGAACGGGTCGATGATCAGATCAACTGGTACGATTTGAGAAGCAAGGCTGCCCAGCTTGCGTTTAGGCGGCTTCGCCACGCGGAAATCGTATGCGCCGCCCTGGTTCCCTTTATGGCCGGTTTTGCCGGTAGTTATGCCAGTGTCGCATTTCTTGTGGGCCTGCTCGGAGCCGTGGTGGTGGTCCTGGCCGCGTTTCAAAGTCTGGGGCAGTACCAGGAAAACTGGATTGACTATCGATCGATCTGTGAATCCCTCAAACACGAGAAATACCTGTTTTTGACCGGAGCGGATCCCTATACGGCCCCTGAAGCCTTTCCGCTTCTGGTCCAACGCGTGGAAAACTTACTGTCCAAAGAAAACCGCAACTGGTCCCAGGATACCCGAACCGGAACGACCCAATCCCTTCCTGCGGCCGACAAAACCTGATTCGGACGCATGGGAAGCCGATGTGGCCCAGGCATGGCTGCATCGGGTCAACAGGAAACAACCATGACACATCAACCCAGGAATCACCGCGTGCTGACAAAGGCTATTCTCTTGGTCCTGTTTATCGGTGTGGGGGTTTACCTGGTCCGTTTTTCATCCGTGCAACACTACCTGACGGTCGAGCAACTCCAGCGGATTCTGACCGATACCGGATTCTGGGCTCCGCTGGTGTTCGTGTTCATCTATGCCGCGGGCGTATGCCTGTTTCTTCCCGGAACGCTGCTGACGGCCCTGGGCGCCGCGCTCTTCGGCCCTTACTGGGGGTTTGCGGTGGCCTGGATCGGGGCCATGCTTGGCGCCAGCCTCGCCTTTTTGATCGGACGCTATCTGGGAAGGGATTTCGCCGCCAGCCTGATCGGCGGCCGGCTGAAACGGTTTGACGACGCCATCGCGCGTAACGGTTTCGCCACGGTCCTTTATTTACGGCTGGTCTACTTTCCCTTTACACCGATGAATTTTGGCATGGGATTGACCAACGTGCGTTTCCGGGATTATTTTTCGGGAACCGGTTTGGGAATTCTGGTGGGCACCTTTATCTTCACTTTTCTCATCGGGACCCTACGGGACGTCTGGGTCGATGGCGATTGGGCGGCATTGTTGAGCTGGCGGGTCCTTTTTTCCGTCGCACTCTTCATCTTCTCATTCTTCATCCCCCGAATCATAAAGATGGTGCGATCGCCAACCGGATGATAGTATTCAAGATGATGTTTTTGGGCTGCGTTATCGGTCGTCGCAGTATGGTTAATACAGCTTCCTCCCTCTGGCCTTGCCAAAAACATTATCTTAAATACTATGAGAAAGCCGCAGCTCCGACGGATTCGCGTAACGCGGGCTTCTTACGAATCCGTCAAACGTGCCGCGTTAGGCCAGGCTGCAACGGACATTATAGGGAATCCGGTGGATCAGCCAGTCGGCAAACTTCAAGAGTCGTTTTTCTCTTACCAGCCGCATGCACAGACGATACATGAAACAGTAATAGCCATCCGGCATCGGATTGATGGCTTTCAAGCCGAAGAGTTGTTTTTCGGTCCAGTAATATAATTTCAGGTACCTGACACGGTAAGCTGCATATCGCACCATCAGGAGCACTGCCTTGAGCAAACGTTTCATCATGGGTATTCTGCCTTATCGATGGTAGTTTTTTGCACAAGGTTCAGGGTAAGGCTTTCTGCCATCAATCCAATGCGAATGCATTGATGGTAAAATGACAGGTAGAAACTACCATGCATGGGTTGGCGGGTGGCTGAGCGGTGGAAGGGCGGCCCGGCTTTTCGGCTAGGCGACCTTGGCATGATACAGGTTCACGACGCCAAATTCAGCGGGCTCAGCCAGATCGGGGAGGGTGGTGCTCCGGAATTGACCGATTTTTCGGTATGGTGGGTGATCGAAATCTTTTACCCTTGAATCGGCGATCAGTACCTCCGGTGCCCGTTTCAGGAAACGATCCAGGTAGGCGAGGTTGGCGCTGTCGTAGAGGACATCCGCGGCCAGAATTAGATCAACGGCTTCCGTGCAGGCGGACCAGTCGCCGATCACCTCAACGGAAACCGCGTTAAGCCGGGAATTCAGCGTTGTTGCCTGGACGGCCAACGGATCGATATCGCTGGCCCACACCTTTGCCGCACCGACCTTTGCAGCGGCAATGGCCGCGACGCCGGAGCCGCAGCCAAAATCGAGCACCCGTTTGCCGGCCACCCATTCGGGGTGCTCCAACAGGAAACGCGCCATGGCCTGCCCGCTCGCCCAGCAAAAGATCCAGAACATCGGCTCTTCCATCAGGCGTCGGGCCTCTTTTGCGCTTAATTCCAACTGAGGATATGCCTGATTCAGCAGGTAGAGCGAAATTGTCCTGCAGTGGGGTAATTCCGTCATGTCAAGACATGCCCCCGGCAGGATTTCCCTCGTCCGCGCTACCAAATAATTTTCCTCATCAAAGGGTGCCATGCAGCGATTCTCACACACATTTTCCGGTTTTTCCATTTTGCCACGCCAGCCGATCGATTTGTAGCAGATCCAGAGGGATTTACAATAAAGATAAAGAGAAAGGCAGGCCCCTGTAGCGGTAACCACTACAGAGGTCCGAGGAGAGGAGGGGGGTAGCGCGAGGGTTTATGAAGGGATTTGGTGTTTCCACCAATACTAAAGAGCCGAAAAAATGAATTGCGTTACAGGGATTATTTCTGGATGGGCACTGTTAGCCCGTCAGCCAAAGCCTTGACCGATACCAGACGATAAAGGCGACGGAGTTGTTCGTGATTTACCTATTCGTTTCATCTCAATTTTAATGCATAAGTTGACAACCCATCAAGAAGCCACCCCCCTGGATCCATTTCTCCGTCGGTTTGACAATCCTTCATGTGGTGCCCATTTCTTAGGAAGATTGAAGATTTCCCCATGTATATTTCGGGAAATCGCCACAGATAAAATAATTTCAGGTTTCCGGTCCGTGAACCAACGCCACTTCGCATGACGAGAGGCATGTATGGATCACGGTTGCTGCTCATCGCGAAAGGAGCATAACAATGGCTTACACATGTAAAAGTTGCGGCGCCGTCGCCGATTCTCCGGGGCATTTGTGCAACCCCTGCAGTGATACTGAAAACTGCAGTTTTTGCGGTGCCCCTCAAGTAGACCCCAGGCATATCTGTAAAGATAAATTGGCCGCCATGAAATATGTTTGTGGCGGTTGCGGGCGGGTGGCCATGGAATCGGGTCACCTTTGCCAACCGCAACCGATCGAATAACACCTCAAACGTTTTGAAATGGAACGTAGTCCAATTCTTTTCCGCCTCATCGGGCCGCCATCGGGCGGCCCGGTGTAATTCCGGCTCCGTAAAACAAAAAAGGCAGAACCTGGTGAAACACCTAGCTGATGCAGCCTGGATGTGGACGGTCAGGGGGGCTCAAATAAATATGGCGAGACCGTTATTAAAACGGTCTCGCCATATTTATTTGAGGAATAGAGATTCAGATCAGCGTAGAAATAACAGTCCAGCTCAGTGCAGTGTCCTCGCGAGTTATTATTGGTTATTTCCATAAAAAATCAAATTGATATTTTTAATATCAATTATAGAGATATCAGAGCCCCTTGGTTTCCATCTTTTGACACGACAGGATATTGTCGAACGAATTTGTGAACAACTTGGCTTTCCAAAGAATCGATCCATTTTACCCGCATTTCAATACCCAAACAGGTGGGGGCATCCCTGGCACGGTTCAGGCGCTTGAAATTCAGGTGTGGCAAAATAGGATGCGATTTTTTCAGTGGCCTGTTCCAGTTTCGAAAGACCTTCGAAATCGGTCCGGATGGGCGGCATGAGACGTTCATACAGATCCAGACGCCGGGAAAACCGCTTCCGAAAGGCAACATAGGAAGGCGCACTCCAGATCTCTTCCACACTGTTGTGAGCCAGGTTCCCCATGACCCATCGCTTCGGTGCGCGTCGGGGCTCTTGTCCTTTAACCGGCCGAGCATGATCGATGGGTGGGCACAAATATACGCATGGGGAAACGGAGCCATCCGCGCCTACGAAAAATTTTTATGGGGTTTTTCATGCAAACGGGTATGGGACTTGGCCGGACATCTGGTAGGATCAGCTGCGTTTTGCGCCAAAGTACGGCACACCGACTTCGAAAAAACACCCAGGCATGCTGCCGGCTCTCCTCGCAACTGGATAACGCCTTTTGATCGTCGGTAACGGCATGCACCAGGTGAGTGGCCACGAGGGTGTCCACGCCCAAGCGGCTGGCGAGGGCCAGTGCTTTGGGCAGACGTGGATAGCTGTATGGCGTAAGCAGGTAGTTGATGAGAACCGATGGTATTTTATCTGCTGACCGCTGAGCGATAAAGGTTTGGATGCCGGCCACGGCCTTGGCAAAAGTTCCTGAGCCCCGTAGCCGGTCGTTGCTATGGGCATCGGGTCCGGCCAGGCTGAAGGTCATGGAGGCCAGGCCGCCATCCACGAGCCCCCTGGCCAGCTGGGCCGACATGATGGTGCCGTTGCTTCCCAATGTTGGTTGACCGCGGGCATGGGTCACATCCCTGATCCGATGGACGATGTCGTCCCGCAAAAGGGATTCTCCCCACCCCTGCAGGTGGATGGCGTCGCATTGGGGTGCGACGTCGAGGACCCGGTTAAAGTGTGCCATATTGAGGTCCAGCGGAATCCACTGGCGGGCATAGGTGGGATAAAGACAGGTCCGGCAGCGCAAATTGCAGCGACTGGTCATTTCCACTTGAACCTGTCCGAAATGATGCTCCGCCGCAGCAAAAATATCCACCGTGTGATTCCTTCCGGCAGTATTGACCGGACTCAATCTTGACGGATCCGTAAAAAGCCCGATATCGGCGTTACGCGTATCCTTCGTCACTGCGGCGTACGCAAAAGTACGCCTCATTCCTCAGGATTCGCAAGCTTGATCTCGGGCTTTTTACGAATCCGTCGGAAATGCGACTTTTTACGAGTCCATCAATCTTGAGACGGCGTAAAATCTTATGCAGCGCTGCGCGGGTCAAGCCCGAAAGCTTGGCCGCCCGGGAGATGTTGCCCCCCGTTTTGTCCAGAAGCGTCATCACATAGCGCCGGGTGAAATCTTCGAGGCAGCTGTCTTTGGCCTTCTTGTAAGGGACGATCCCATCTCCACGGCCAAAAGCTGTCCGTTGGGGCTCCGGTGCGGATGATTCAATCTGCAGGTCATCACCGTTGATCACCTGGTCAGGGCAGAACAGCACTGCCCGCCGAATCACGTTCTGCAACTCCCTGATATTTCCGGGCCAGTTATGCTGAACCAGTTTTTCGTAGGCGCTGGAAGAGAACCTTTTGGCCGGTGTCCCCAGTTCCAGTTTCACCTTGTCTAGAAAGTGTTCCGCCAGCAGACCGATGTCTTCCCGGATTTCACAAAGCGACGGCATGCGTAGGGTGATTACTTCCAGGCGGTAAAAGAGGTCTTCCCGAAAACGGCCATCCTTGATCTTGGCTTCAAGGTCCGAATTGGTGGAGGCGATGATCCGGACATCGATTTTTTGTGAATTTGGGGCGCCAAGCTGTTTGATTTCCTGCTCCTGCAGCACCCTGAGCAGTTTGGTTTGGATCGGGACCGGGATATCACCGATCTCGTCAAGGCAGATGGTGCCGTGGTTCGCCTGGAAAAAGAGACCTTCATGATCCTTGTCGGCACCGGTAAAGGCCCCCTTGCGATACCCGAACAACTCGGACTCCAGCAGCTGCTCCGGGATTGCCGGGCAGTTGACCATGACAAAAGGACCGGAGGCTCGCGGCGAAAGCTGATGAACCGCCCGGGCGCAAAGCTCCTTACCGGTGCCTGAAGCCCCCCTGATCAGCACGGTATAGTCGCTTTTGGCTGAAATCCGAATGGTCTCGTAGAGCTGTTTCATCAGCGGACTCCGACCGACAAAATCGGGAGCGCTCACCCGGCCTGAGATCTCTTCCCGCAGTTTCCTGTTTTCGCTCAGCAGCCTGGAGCGTTCGAGCCCCTTCCGAACAAGCCGGGCCAAGCTCTCCAGGTCCAGGGGTTTGGTAATGAAGTCCCAGGCGCCGCGACGAATCGCATCCACCGCCATTTCAATGGTGCCATATCCGGTCATGAGGATCACGGTGATCCCGAGGTCTAAAGCCTGAATCTTGTCAAGAGCTTCGATGCCATCCATCTCTCCCATCATGATATCCATGAGCACCAAATCAACATCGTGTTGCGACAAAATTGCCAATGCCTCTACCGCCCCTCCTGCGGTGAACACCTCGCAATCCGGTAGCCGGCTTGTAAAACTTCTCTTCAATCCGGACAGCAGGTCCGGCTCATCATCCACCAGAAGGATGGAACTGACGCCTGTTCGGACTCCGGTCATTTTTCCCCCTGCATGCCAGTCGGCTGGACTTGCGGAAGCGTTATTGTGAAACAGGTGAATTCACCGGGTTTCGAATCCACCGTGATCTCGCCGTTGTGTTCACGGATGATACCGTAGGAAATGGACAGACCCAGGCCGGTTCCTTGACCAGGCTCCTTGGTGGTGAAAAACGGGTCGAAAATTTTGTCGATCATCGACTTGTCGATCCCCGGTCCGTTATCCTCGATTTTGATAACCACCCGGTCGTCCCGTATCGCTGTTGTAACCCTTATTTTCCCGTCTTTCCCGACCGCTTGGACACTGTTCATAACCAGGTTGAGAAAGACCTGACGTATCCTGTTGCCGTCAATCTGACAGCATGGGTCGGCGTCGGAAAAGATCTTTTCCAGGTGAATCCGCTTGGCGATAAACTGACGCTGGGTCATGGAGAGCACATTGTCCATAATGGCGCTGACCGACTGGGATTGAAGCACCATGGCCGTGCCCCTGCTGCGCGAAAAATCAAGCAGATTGGCAACGATTCGACGGCAATTTTCCGTATGGCGTTCAATAACGTTGATGTCGTCAATGAGTTCTCGATCCGCTGCATTGTTCTCCCGGATCAGGTTGGTATGGCAAAGGATGACGCCAAGGGGGTTGTTGATCTCATGCGCCACTCCCGCGGCCAGTTGACCGATGGCCACCAATTTTTCCGTCTGGCGGATGCGACGCTCGGTTGCCTTGAGCGAGGTGATATCCTTGCCGAAACAGATGATGGCGCGAATGGAACCATCTCTGTTGGTTATCGGATAAAAGCGGGTGTCGTAAATAGAGTCGTCATTTAGCCGCACCTCTCTTGAATGGGGAACGGTCTCCAGAAGATCTCCTTCCTGCAGTCGACTGGAGAAAAAGCACTGCCGGTCGGAGCTGATCGCGTCGAGCTTCATTCCAAGGATAGCGTCCCTTGACAGATCATGACGCAGCAGAAAGGCCTCGTTCACCATCTGCAGCCTGCCATCGGGATCCATCAGAATCAACGGATCGCTGATGCCGTCAAATACCGACTGGAGCAATTCGCTTGAACGGATGAGCTGGCGGGTCGTCTGCAAACTCTCAATGGTGATCCCGATCTGCTGGCCGACGGAAAGCATCAGATCCAGCAACGTTTCACGGATCAGGTCATGATGCAGGCCGCTCAATACCATGAGCCCCAGCAGCTGATTGCGACAGCAGAGCGGGATGGATATACTGATGTCCTCCCCCGTGTCCTGGGAAACCAGCTTGATGTGGCGGCAGTCAGCCAGGTAGGATGCCGCATCGTCGACACCGTCCGCCTGCGGATCAATGGGAATTTTTTGCGGAAGCTCGGTCGCTTGCTCGGCGCATCTCAGCCGAAAGCATTCCGACGGGGTGTCGCGCAGATAGATGCCGGCGCTTGGCCGGCACCACCTGGAGCACCTCGACAATCGCCTTGTGCAGAATCGTTTCGAGGCTGTCCGTTGCCGTGATCAATTCCGTGAGCGTGTTATAGAGCCGCAGTTCCCGGTTTCTTTTCCTCACCTGTTCCTGAAGCAGATCCTGGGAGCGCTCCAGGGCCTCGGTCCGTTCGGCCACCTTATGCTCAAGATTATCCGTATATTCCTGCAGCTGCGACCGGCTCTCTTTCAGGTCACCCACCAGGTTCTGGCGTGGACAAACAGTTCCGCTAATTCCTCACGATGCCCTTGGCGGTGCCTGAATTCCAGGTCTGCCGTGTCCGTCGTCAGGTTGGACCTGAACAGGGTCAGCACATCCCGCAGGTTGGTGAGAATAAGCTGGTGAAAAAGCAGCCAGATCGTGGCGTATAGCAAAAGGGCGACCAGGATGGTGCTGCCGAACATGCGTAGCGAGGTGTTACGGATCTGCGCCAGGCTGGTGTCCAGGGGGATGGATATGGAAAGCAGGCCGGCAATTTCGTTCTCCTGCCGGTAAAAACCCCGCTTGGCGCCGTACTGGTCCCGGATGGCCGACGGTGCATCACCCGGTTTGCCGTGACAGTGGAGGCAGGATGAGAGGAACACGACCGGACGGTAAAGGGTGAATGCCTGACCGGTTTTGCAGCGGCTCATCCCCTGTTGTTCGACCAGGTCGGGGGTGCGCTTGAAAAACGCTATCATTTCACGTTCCTGCTCGTCCGCTTCAAATATCGGGTTCCTGGCGTCCAAGGCCACCCGCCGATAGCGGAAAGTCGGGATCTGCTCGCCAAACCGATCCATGATTACCCGGGTGATATAGGAGGTGGACATGGCTTCGAGCATGAAGTGATCCTCACCCAAGGCCTCAAACATTTTCGGCCTGAGGACTTCCCTGATGTACCCGCGGGTCGACTCGAGGGTGGTCATCACGAGGTGCGTCTGGATGGCGGTTTCCTCTTCCAGCAGACGCTTTTGGAAATGATAGATGACGGTAGCCGTGAACAGGCAGAAGCAGAAGAGAATCACGCCCAGTCCGACCTGAAAACGCAGCCTGAGATGGTGCTGATCCCGATTCGCAAGATCCCTGACAATATCCTTTATCACGTCCGGTTTCCTCCACGAAAGAACATCTATCCGGGAACGTCCGCTTCAGCGATATGCATACCTTATGCTTCCTGGAGTATACACCCGTCGCCGATACATGTAAACTCGTGGATGCACTTTTAGCGAGACAATTCTCAATTGCTTTGCCAATTGTAGAAAACATGTTTAATTCAAACGGGTTATAAAATATTCAGTTTCCTTTTTTTTCTGGAACGGACATTGCTGTTAAATGCTGGCAGTCCATCAACCGTTCCCTAGGCACGAAGGAGAAATAAATGCAGCGAACGATCATCACCCCACTCGCCGTGCTTGCCGGTATGATTGCACTGGTACTACTGGCATCCTGCACTTCCTTTTTCAGCCCGATCATCAAATTCATTCACAGTGGTGAAATCACGACATTTCAGGGCATCGTATGCGTCGGCCTGTCAGGGGCAGGGTTTGCCCTCTGCTACCGTTGTCTTACCCTGCTATGCGGCTACTTCGTGCCAAGAATCGATGACCGGCCAAAGCGCAATCAACCACTCATCCAAAATTTATCGAGGAGGTAATCTATGTCGCGAACCAAAGAAAATATACCCGTTTTTATCATGGGCGGTCTGTTAATCGTCTACGGGATCATTGTTCAGACAGGGGTGTTGCTGCCGCTCCTGACCTATCTTCACGTCCACAAATCGATGGACCTGATGGTTACCATGAGCTTCGTCATCGGCGTTATCGCCCTTGTCGGGGCCGTTATCAATTCGAGCAAGGAACCTGGAAACTCAGTATTCGACCGCTTCGTTCTCCAGCCGATGGGCGGCATTGTCCTGCTGCTGATCATGGCCATGGCAATCCGATGGTACCTGGAACCCCTGGTCATCATCATGTCCAAATCGCTGCATGCGACGTTGGGATTTGATGTCTACAAAGTACTGAATCTCAATTACGTCGTCCTCGGTCTGCTGGCCGGCGTATTGCTGACCAACACCTACGGAATCCCAAAGTTTGCGGCCGCCGGCGTCAAATGTGCCCGCTTCGTTCTCAAAATGGGTGTTATCATGCTCGGTGCGCGTTACTCATTCGCCGAACTGGCCAAGCTGGGCGTCTACTCGATCTGGCTGATCGGCTTCTTCGTGCTCGGCACGGTCTTCCTCGTGCTCTGGCTGGGCAATATTTTCAAGCAGCCCAAGACCATGACCGGGGTTCTATCAGCGGGCATGGGGGTCTGCGGCGTGTCGGCCACCGTGGCCGTGGCCCCCGTGGTCAAGGCCAAGAGCAGCGAGATGGCCTACACCATCGGCACCATCCTTTCCTTCGGCATCATCTGCATGTTCATTTTCCCGACCATCGGCAAACTGGTTGGCATGAACGCGGTCCAGTTCGGGGCCTGGGCAGGCACCGGCATCCTCAATTCCGCCCAGGTGGCGGCCGCGGCGCTGGCATTTAACGCCGTTGACATCAAAACCCTGAAAGTGGCGGAGATCTTCAACATCACGCGCGTCCTGTTCCTCCCCGTTATCGTTCTCGTCCTGGCCACCTGGTTCGGCAAGGAGAGCGGCCAGAAACTGAGTTTCAAAACCGTTGTCATCGACAAGTTCCCGATCTTCATTCTCGGCTTCCTGCTGCTCTTCATCCTGTCTTCGGCGGGTCTCTTCTCACCTCCGGAGCATTACAAGGGCAAATACATCGATGTTTCCTACAACAAGCGTACCGAGGTCACGCCCGAGGAGTGGGAAGTGTTGAACAAGGCCATGCAGGCGGGAGCGTTCAAGGAACTGAATGAATCCCAGATGATGGCGGTCACGGATCTGATCCACCAACGCCAGATCGCGGGCAACTTTGACGAGCGTAACGACAAGACAAAATTTGACCAGGTGGGCCGGGCACGCATGAGCGAATTGGAAGGTGTGCTGGCCGCCGTCAAGGCCAAGCAGGTCAGACTCTCGAAAGAGGTCGGAAGCGCGATCAAGCACGCGATCTCTCAGGTTCACAAGAAGTCCAAAACGGTTGTAACGCTCACGGACTGTATGATCTGGTTCTTTGCCTTCGGCCTCATCGGCCTCGGCATGCAGATCACCAAAAAGGCCATCTTCCAGGCTGGCGGCTGGCCCCTGGTCATTGGTGTCATCTCCGGTGTGGCCAAGGCGACCCTGTCGTTCTTTATCGTGCTATGGTTGGTCAAGGACGTTGTCCTCAAGTAAACCATCTTCCAGAGAGGATCTAAATATGAATGACGAAGAAAAAAAAAGTCGTAATCGACACCGGTGACGCCGGCAAGGGAACCTCGGAAATTGCCGAGAACGCCAACACCCAGGAGATGGAAGAACGCGCTTTGTCCGTTTTTGCCAGCGAACGCAACGAGGACATCACCGCCTTGGTTTTATGTCTTATCACCACGTTTATCGTTTTGCTGTTCACCAAATGGGTGGTATAATCCGTTGTAACAAGGCATCATAATTGGACTTCACCCGCAGCCAGGTATCCCGGCCGCGGGTGGTCCTTCTACTTCGTGCCGAACGACCATCATGGACTGACGCCTGGCGTCTATGGAAAACATGTTTAAACATATCCTGCTCTGCACCCACGGAAGTGACGGCGCCCGCAAGGCCGAGGCCCTGGTCTTCACGCAGCTGGCCGAGGCCACCGGCGCCAAGGTGACGGTGCTCACCGTGCTCGACAAGGATTGGCGGCTGATGACCGGCGATGACTGGTTAAATTCCTCCAAAACCCACGCTGATTTTCTGGATCATGTGGAGGAACAGGTCTCCGAAGAGATTGCCGACGACTGGAATCGTATCCTCTCAATCTATGCAAAGGCCAGGTCGGCTGACTTTGTTCAACATACCGGTGGGATCGCTGAAACCATCACAACGGTTGCCAGACAGCTTGGCTGTGATCTGATCGTCATCGGTCCCTATCGAAAAACCAAGCGCCTGACCCTGAAAATGGAAAAAGGGCTTCGTGACAGGATGAAAAACGAAGTTCTTCACCCCCTGCTGCCATGCCCCTTGATGATCGCACCATAGCGCCCCGGCGTTCAAACCCCGCACGCGTTTGAGCTGGGGTTGAAGTTACCGGACGGTTTTGATCTGGCCCGGCTCTTTCCCGGAGACAGGCTGCTGCGCCTCCACCCGCTCTGGTTTATTGACAACTTCCGGCAGGACGGTTCGCATTTTTCAGCAGACATCACGGACTATGCCACGGAAGAACAGTTTCAGCTATCCGGTGTATTGACCTATCCCGATTCCGGCCCGATTCGGCTTGACATCGATCTTCGCCAGTCTTCTGGTGGCCGTATTCGCTTGCTGACAAAGGACGGCCTCCTCAAGGCGGAGATCGTTTCTGGCGACGGTGAGGTTGGGGATGACAACCCCATGCTGCAGTGGATCCTGGCGATCCGCGAATATATCCGCATTTATCTGAAAACAACGCCAGTCACCGTTTTCTTCAGGCTGTTGATGAACAAAATGGTGCTGTCGATGAATCCCTCACAGCGCAAAATATGCATGATGATCACCAAGATCACGGCTGTGGAGCTGCTGGTCATCATCATCGTGGTGGTTGGCTATGTCCTCTTTCATCAGTAGACCGCCGGACTGTCCCGCGGTGGGGGACCGACTGGATATTTTTATCCTTCGTTCCGAGTTGCACCAAGGGGTCATGGCGGTCTTGTTCCTGGCCGAGGACCCCTTTTCCGGCAAAAAGGTGGTCATCAAGATTCCCTCCGGCGACATCCTCAACCAACCCATTGTATTCTATCACTACCAGAACGAAGACCGGATCAGCCGGGTGGTTGATCACCCCGCGATCATCGGTTTCATTCACCGGAGACGATCGCGTCAGTACATCATCATGGAACATGTACCGGGGCACGACCTGCGCACGCTGGTCGGCAGAAACCGGAAACTCCCGCTGGACAAGGCCTTGGCCATGATGGAACAGCTCTGCGACGGGATGGAATACCTGCACCGCCGAGGCATCGTCCACCTTGATCTCAAACCGGAAAACATCATCGTCACCGGGGATCACCGCCTCAAGGTGATCGATTTCGGGCTTGCTTCCTGTCGCAGTCTACCGGATCTGCTGGCCCTGGACCTGAGAAATCCGCAGGGAACCCCTTGGTATATCGCCCCGGAGCAGCTTCTTGGCGTCCGTGACGATCCGCGCTGCGACATCTACTCCATGGGTCTGCTTTTCTATGAGATGCTCACCGGAGAACTTCCCTGGCCGCGTTCCTCAAAACTAACCACCGCCCGGCGGAGATTGAAGGAGGTGCCGATCCCGCCACGCCACTTCAACCCGGATATCCCGCCGCAGATCCAGGACATCATTATACGGGCGCTGGCCGTTGCGCCGGATGAACGCTACCGATCCTGTGGTGAACTGCGCAAGGACCTTAAACGATGGCGCGAGCTGCCGGTGACGCCGTCCGGGACCAATACCCGCCCACCCTCGTTTTTAAGCCGGATATTTGCAACCAGCGGGCGCAAAGGACCTTCTGGTACGGCCCAAAGCACGTATCCACAGCCGGGCAGGCCCAAAATCATCGGCGGTTTTATCGATGCGGCGGCCATGAACGACATGGTCAATGAACTGAAAAAACAGGCCCTGATCCATGACGCCGAAATTTTCATGGTACATGTGATCGAGGATGAATCCGACTCCCATGTGACCCGTTACGGCAAAGCGGTGGAGGGAGAAAAGCTCATGGTCGGCCTTGAGCAGGCAATCGGCCGACTGAGATCCTGCGACCTTGACCCCAGCGTCCGCCTGATTCACGGCGAGGTGGTCAAAACACTCCAAACGGTCTGCACAGAGCCGCAGGTGCTCAAGCTCATTATCGGTAAGTCCAGGAAGAAAGACGGGCTGCTGCGCTCGGCCTCGGTTAAGCGCAGGCTGCTCAAGGAACCGCCGTGTCCGGTCACGATTGTCGAAGCACCCCATTTTTCGCCGTTGGACGACCTTGGTCCCCTTCATCCCGGCCAACTGGCGCGTGACCAGGTCCTTGACTGTGATATTTTTTTTGTGGATCTCTGGTATGAGCACCTGCACTATCATACCGAGTTCATCTACCAGCATTTTCTCTTCAGGAACAAAACATTCGACCCGGGGCGTGAAAAGTGTGTTTTCGGCCGTTGGCTGAGAAATCTCGCACCGTTTGACCAGTGGCGGGAAATCGTTTCCATCCTTGGTCCCACCCACGAAGCGTTCCACCGCATCGACGATGAGATGATCGCCTGCTGCGAACAGGATCCTGGGTTGCTGCGCCGGCTTTATCAGCAGAAGTCCCTGCCCTTGGCCTACAGACTGAAACTGGGCCTGGCCGAGGTGTCACGCGTCCTGCGCAGCCACCTGGATCCCCCGCCGCCGACGGTACCCTTTCTCGTCGATATCGATTCTCCGGTAGCCTTCATTGACCGGATCGGCTATGGCCCGCTTCTCAACGTGATCAACCTTGACCAGGATCTTTGCGCCCTGGCCCAAAAAGAGGGGTTCCCGTCGGTTATTCCGGAGGCCGCTCCGTGAGAATGATGGTCATTTCCGATATCCACGGCAACCTGGAAGCCCTGGACCGATTGATCGAGCATGCTGCGGCCCAGAATGTCCACCGTGTTCTCTGCCTCGGTGATCTTGTCGGCTACGGACCCTACCCCAACGAATGCATTGAACGGTACGGGCGCTCAGGAACTGCCGCTGCGTCTGCGGCAACCACGATACCGCCGCCCTGTGGGACACGTCTCCCTACGGCATGCGTGAGGATGCCAAGGAAACCATTTTGTGGACCATGGACCAGCTTACGGAAGACAACAAAGCATACCTGGCCGCCCTGCCGGAACGTCTTGACCTGGCGGACATGTGCTTTGTCCATGCCAACCCATATAACCCGAAGGGATGGCGCTACGTCATGGATCGGAAATATGCCATGCGCAGTTTCGGTTCCGCCAAGTTTCGCCTGTGCTGCATCGGTCACAGCCATCGCCCCCTGGTCATCACCCGCAACCATCTTTTTTCAGCCACCATCGATCCGGTCAAGGGAGATCGGAACTACGACATATCCGATACCAAACGGCGTATCTTCAACTGCGGGAGCGTCGGGCAGCCGAGGGACAGGGATCCACGTGCCTGCTACCTGATCATCGATACCACCGAGAGACAAATTCGGTTCCACCGGGTCGCTTACAACATTGCGAAAACCATAGCCGCAATCAAAGCGGCGGGACTGCCCGAACAACTGGGCCACCGCTTGAAGAAAGGTCTTTAATTCAGCCGGGAGCACCCAGCAATGAACACGCCACGACTCTCAAACACCAATTTAAAGAAACGTTTCTTCTTATGGTCCACCCTGATCCTGATCGGTGGCGGCATCGCCCTGTCATTGTTTTCCTTCTGGAATTCCAGGCGTCTCCTCATGGCCGAAGCCATGTCCAAATCGGAAGTCCTGCTCCGGGAGGTTGAAGCCATCCGCGCCTATGTAAAGGACGAACTGCGGCCCAAGATGGTCGATCTGCACGGTAGCGACACCTTCATCGTTGAGGCCATGTCCACCACCTATGTGTCCACCACCATCATGGAGCGGTTTGCCCAGACCATGCCCAACTATATCTACCGGCGGGCATCGCTTAATCCGCATAATCCCAAAAACAGGGCGGATGCGTTTGAGGAGGAGATGTTTGACTGGTTCGAGCAGGACCCCAGCCGCACGTTCTGGCAGGGTATGGTAAACAAGAAGGGTGAGTCGTTCTTCATTTCCATGGTGCCTGACTACTTCAGCCAGCCCTGCATCCGCTGCCACGGACGTGTTGCAGATGCTCCCGCCTCCCTGGTCGAACGCTACGGCCCCGATGGGGGGTTTCGGTTTCGTGCCGGTGAGATGGCCGGGATCAACTCAGTGGCCATCCCCGTCTCCGCCCCCATGAAAAAGGCCCTGCAGGGCTCGGTCGTCATCTTTCTGACCACCCTCGGGGCCTCCGTGCTCCTGCTTTGGCTGCTCAACATGCTGTTTCAACGGCTGGTGATCGAACGCCTCACCCTGGTGCTGAGCCTGGTGGCCAAGGAAAAACGCAATCCGCCTGGCGCTGGGGGGGATGAACTGGACGTGCTGCGCGCATCCCTGCGCTCGCTGGATCGCTATGTCAGGTCGGCGCGCAAGGGAAGCTCGCTGGAACCGAATTTCATCGGTCCCTATGTGGTACAGAAGCCGGTGGCCGCCAGCGCCATGTCATGGCTCTACCGGGGATGTCGGCAAGATGGGACTCGGGTTTTACTCAAGGTGGGATTTGACGAGGTGCTGCAGAACCCGCTTTACCGGTCCTGCCTCGAGACCGAGTACAAGCTGTTTGAGCAGGTCAGCCACCCCTGCCTGCCATCGGTGATCGAACGCCTTGACGATGTGCTGGTGCTGGAAGAGGTCAACGGTAGGAGTCTGTATGATCTGGTGCAGGAGAAGCAAATGCCGCCCGCACAGGTCCACGCGCTGTTCAGCCAGCTCTTAGATCTGACCGCATCCCTGCACGCCGCCGGCATCGTCCATCACGACCTGCGCCCCCAGGTTCTAATGGTCGATGATGCCAATCGCGTCAAGCTCATCGACATGGGACTGGCCAGCCAGGATCAGCAGCCGGACCCGATCACCATTGCCGGCCTCGGTCCCCAGGGTGAGATGATGTTCATGGCTCCGGAACAAATCCAGGGCCGCCGGGGCGATCCCCGCAGCGACATCTACGGGCTGGGCATCCTACTCTTTTTTACTTTCACCGGCCAACTGCCATACACTGCGAAATACCGCAGCCCCCAGGAGTGGCTGCGGATTAAGGAGCAAGCTCCGGTGACCGACGATGTCAGGGAAAAACTGCCCGATGGGGTGGGCCGCATCATCAACAGGGCGATGGCGTTTGATCCGCACGAACGCTACCAGTGGGTCGAGGATTTTATGGAGGAGCTGAAGGCAGTTCTTTTTTTCTTTACTGAGAAGATAAAGATCATCCCTTTCTGAATGGGCACAGGTTCGCTTGGCACGTATTCATAAACCTGATATGATTAAAAATCGATGTGCCCATGAATTTGCTGGATATGTAATCCGGATATCCAAGAAACCTTCCGGAGTCTATGCGGCGTCTACCCTACCCACAAGGAGTATCGCTATGGCAATTAAAAAAGTCGGCGTATTAACTGGCGGCGGGGATTGCTCGGGACTGAACGCGGTTATCCGTGCAATCACACGCACGGCGATCATTCGCCATAATGCTCAGGTCGTCGGTATTGAAAACGGGTTTGAGGGCATGCTTACGAAGGAATATATGGAACTTACCGTAAGCGGGACCAAGGATATTCTGACACTGGGAGGAACCATACTGGGAACCACAAACAAGGGCAACCCTTTTGAATTTCGGGAGTATGACGACGCGGGAAACATCCGGGTGAGTAATTATGCGGACAAGGCAATCGAAAACTTTCATCAACTGGGTCTGGATTGCCTCTTTGTTATCGGTGGGGAAGGGACACTGGAAATTGGATATAAATTTTTTCAAAAGGGTCTTCCTGTAATCGGCATTCCGAAGACCATCGATAATGATCTGGATAAAACGGATTATACCTTCGGATTCCAGACCGCCGTTCAGGTCGCCTGTGACGCCATGGATCGTCTTCAGACAACGGGACGCAGTCATGACAGAGTCATGATTCTGGAGGTTATGGGGAGAAATGCAGGATGGATCGCATTAGAGGCGGGGATTGCCGGCGGCGCCCATATTATCTTGATACCGGAAATACCGTATAAGGTGGAAAATGTCGTTCGGAAAATTCAATTCCGGAAAGAGGGGGGAAGTCCATTCAGCATTATCATGGTTGCGGAAGGCGCCTGTGAAGATGGGGGTGATCTTATCACACAAGCGACCGCAATGGATCGACTGCAGGGTGTGCCCCAGTTGGGCGGGGTAGGGACTTATCTTGCCGAACAAATAAAAAAACGGATCGATCTTGAAGTGCGCACAACCGTCCTCGGCCATATTCAACGGGGGGGATCACCCAATGCTTTTGACAGGGTTTTGGGCACACGGTTGGGGGCTTATGCTGTAGAGGCGGCATCCGAAGGAAAATTCGGGAACATGGTGGCGCTTAAAACGCCTGATGTTGTCTTGGTTGCCTTAAAAGACCTGGCGGGAAAAGTCCGCAAGATACCGCTAACATCTCAGTTAATCCAGACTGCAGAGGCCATCGGTATCAATATGGGGCGAGAGATCTGGTAGGTAAATCAGGTGCCTTTTTTAAGAGAGGACCGTCGCTGACAGAGGATGAAATTGTGTTTGTGGTGGAGATGGTGATTGGGTGGATAGCAGATTACTCGCAACGCTGACCACTTAAACTTTACAGATCCAGACAACAGTATAATCTCGAAAGGTTGCTCGCATATGCGAAAATCTGCCGAGTCAAAAAATATTATGACGCCTTATCTGGAAGCAACGATTTGACCAGGTGCTTTATTGATCCAATAGCATTCGCTTTGGCTTCGAGGAAGCCTCCACCTTCGAGATGGTTTGCGCCTGGTCCATGGGTATAGTTATGGATTATAAGGAATTACTCAGGAAATATACTTTTTTATTGGAAGAGGTAGGGCGATTAAGAAAAGAAAACAGCCGCTTAAGAACCCAATATGAGATAGCGACGTCCGAGCCTCCCGGAAATACTCCCGAAGATATAAAAATCGTTGAAAAAACACCTTGCGAGGAATCTATTACCTATAATTCCAAATCGGTTGTAGATAATACGTCGGATTCCTCCTCTAAAATTCACCTTTTTATGTCGCTTTTTAAAGGCCGCAGTGATGTTTATGCAAAGCGATGGGAAAACAAAAACAAAGGCATCTCCGGCTATTCACCTGTTTGCCTGAATCAATGGCAGGCAGGAGTGTGCAAAAAACCAAAAATTTCCTGCTCAAAATGTGAAAACAAAGACTATGCCGCCTTGGATGAAAATGCCATTGAAAATCATCTGAGAGGGAATATCGTTGCTGGCGTCTATCCAATGTTGCAGGATGAAACATGCCACTTCTTGGTAGTTGATTTTGACGAAGCAGACTGGCAAAACGATATTTCCGTTTTTAGAGATATTTGCATTGGACTCAGCATCCCTGTCGCTGTTGAGCGGTCGCGTTCCGGCAACGGCGCGCATGTATGGTTTTTCTTTGAACCCTCTGTTTCCTCTGCCTTGGCACGTAAATTTGGAACGATCCTGCTTACCACTGCCATGAACAAAAGGCATGAAATACAATTCAAGTCCTATGATCGGCTGTTTCCCAGCCAGGATACCATGCCCAAAGGGGGATTGGGTAACCTGATTGCATTGCCGTTACAAAAAACGGCAAGAGAGAAGTCCAATAGTGAATTTATCGATGAGCATTTCCAATCCTACTCGGACCAATGGGCATTTCTATCCACAATCCAAAGAATATCCCAAGGCCGACTTGAAGAGGTTCTTTCCGAGCTTGGCGAAGTTCATGAACTGGGTGTATTGAAGCAGGATGAAGAAGAGGGTGCTGAAAAACCGTGGGAAACTTCGAAAACCAAAATCGAGTTACAAAGAGATGATTTTCCAAAGCGAATCGAAATCGTCAGAGCAAATATGCTGTTCATCCCTAAGGAGGGTATATCCCAAAAGGCGATGAATCGGCTAAAACGGCTTGCGTCCTTTAAAAACCCAATGTTTTACAAACAGCAAGCCATGCGTTTATCGACCTATGGGCATCCCCGCGTCATCTCCTGTGCAGATGAAACAGAAGTGTACCTGGGGTTGCCCAGAGGATGCGAACCTGAATTGGTTTCCGTACTGGAAAAACTGGGAATCGAAATCGAGCACATAGATAAAACATATCAAGGTAGAAGGATTGATGTGGAATTCAATGGCCAACTTAGAGATGAGCAATCCTTAGCCTTCAGCCACCTGTTACAAAACGATACCGGAATTCTGTCAGGCACAACAGCATTTGGAAAAACAATTGTGGCGATTAAACTGATTGCCGAGAAAAAAGTGAATACGCTTATCTTGGTTGATAAAGTCAGCCTGCTGTCGCAGTGGAAAGAAAAGTTATCAGAATTTCTGATTGTGAATGAGCCGCTGCCGGAGCAGCCCACCAAAAGGGGGCGAAAAAAGAAAGTAAGCCTTATCGGCCAATTGGGTTCCGGAAAAAATTGCTTGAGCGGTATTGTTGATATTGCCGTGATGCAATCACTCAGCCGAAAAGGTGAGGTTAAGGAATGCGTGAAAAATTACGGCATGATCATTGCCGATGAGTGTCACCATGCATCGGCATTCACCTATGAACAAATCCTGAAAACAACCAATGCCAAATACATCTACGGACTAACCGCAACGCCAACGCGAAAAGATGGGCATCATCCGATTTTGTTTATGCATTGTGGCCCCATTCGTTATCGAGACAATCCCAAAAAACAGGCAGAGAAAAGACCGTTTGACCATTACATCGTTCCCCGTTTTACATCGTTGCGGGTCCCGCTGGGTAAAGACGAGCAAGAAGTATCCATCCAGCAATTGTACACTGAGATCGTGGAAAGCGATTTTCGGAATCAGCAGATTATTGATGATGTGCTGAACAACTATCATCAGGGCAGGAACTGCATTGTATTAAGCCTCAGAACCGCCCATGTTGAATCACTCGCCAAAAGAC